>NVTG01000037.1 GCA_002401495.1 Candidatus Kaiserbacteria bacterium | reverse complement strand
CATCAAACGCGTGGTGCGCAGTCTCGAGCTGGACGAAACCCGGTGGCCACCCAAACAGGCCCAGTGGTTTATCAATGCACGTAAAGATGAGGGAATAGGGGAATTTTTTCACTACCACTTGAGGGTGCTGACGAGCAGGATAATGCAGATGAGAGAAGGCTTTTCTACGTTGCCTTAACAAGAGCGCGAACCGGGATAAACGTAAGCTATGCACGAGTGTCTCAAAGTGGAAAAGAAAGATTACCTTCACAATTTGTTGAAGAGATGAAGGAGGTAAACGAAGTGGATACCTCAGAATTTGAAAAAGATGTGTCTCCTGAAGTGTTTTTGCAAAAACTCCCGGAAGGGACTCATCTTTCTGTTGCCGACAAAGACTACCTTAAAGAACTCTTCGTTGAACAAGGTCTTTCTGTTACAGCACTAAACAACTATCTAACGTGTCCGTGGAACTATTTCTATAGCAACCTGATACGTATACCAAAGATTCCTAATAAGCACATGCTTTTAGGAACGGTGGTTCATAAAGCACTTAATACATTCTTCAATTCTAAAGGAAACAAAGATACGTTACTCGTTGCCTTTAATGAAGCACTGAAACGAACGGCACTTTCAGGATCAGCCTACGATGAAATAAAGGAAAGAGGAATTGATGCATTGGATGGTTGGTTTGATCACTACACCTCATGGCATGAGGATACTGTTAATGAATACCGAGTAGACACTGTTGCTCAACTAAACATTGAGGAACTACCTCAGATACGGATCAGAGGTGATTTAGACAAGATTGAAATGCATAAAGACGGAGTTACTGTAGTGGATTATAAAACAGGAGCTCCAAAATCCCGTAACCATCTTTTAGGAGAAACAAAAGCAAAAGACTCCGGTAACTATTTCAGACAATTAGTTTTCTACAAAATGCTTTTAGATAATGAAGGAAGGTATGTAATGAAAAAAGGAGTGGTTGATTTCATTCAACCAAAGAGTAATGGAAAATATATTAAAGAAGAGTTTGAGATAACCCCTGAAAATGTAGACAAGTTGATGACGGAAATAACTCAAATGACTAAAGAAGTATTAGACATGAGTTTCTGGGACACGCGCTGTGACGACAAAGACTGTGAGTACTGTAAGTTAAGAGACGTGATGAATTAAAAAAAGCGGGAAGTGAATCCCGCTTTTTCAATTAGTTATCTAGAAGTTGGTTTATTATCTGTCTCATACCTTCTGGACTTTGTCCTCCTGCAAGAGGGAACTGCTCACCGTTAACAATTAGAATATTGTGTGGAGTTCCAACACCTGGAACTTCGGCAGCATCTTCGTTAACACGTTCTGCCATTGATCCACTATCAAGACACTCTGTGAAGTCATCAACGTCTAGTCCAGCAAACTCGGCAATCTCTGGAAGAAGAGTCATGTCTAGACCATTGTTTGAAGGAGTAAGGTCGTACAGTCGGTTTGCGTAGTTCCAGAAACCATCGTTTCCTGCAAGTTCAGCAGCACACTCCAGAGCTTCCGCTTGTTTTTGAGCTTTTGAGTGTAGGGAAGTTAATGGAAGGTTACGGTATACCCATGCAAAGTCGGAAGGATCGTATTCTTCGGTCATTTGTTTAAGAACTTGGTGGTGGTTCTTACAGAATGGACATTCTGTATCTGAATATTCAATTAAAACAACTGTGGCATCAGGGTTTCCGATAATGTGATCATCAGCCTGAACCTCACTTACTGGATTAGCGGTTGGTTGAACGTAAGGGTCGTTTGTTGGAGTAGTGCCTCCTGAGTTAAGTGCAAAGAATAGTGCTGCTGCAATTAATGCTCCTGATCCTAGGATTGCTACTGGGGTTGTTAGGCTACCTCTTTCTGTTGTCATAATAAGTTCTTCTAGTTTTATAATTAATGTTGTAGGATTGTATCATATATGATTGAGCCCGTTATCTGGACAAATATAATACTTGGTGTCGTACAAGGACTTACGGAGTTCTTACCCGTTTCTTCTTCCGGACACCTAATTCTCGCTCGAGAATTCTTTGGATTTTCAGGAGAAATGGATCTAACATTCGATGCACTACTTCACTTTGCAACGGCCACCGCCATCGTTGTGTACTTTAGAAAAGATATTTACTCTCTGCTTAAGGCACTTTTTAACTTACCTTCTAAGGTTTTAAAAAAGATAGAGATCGATACTACAGATAATATGGTAATTGCATTAATGGTAGGAACAATACCTGCTGTTATTTTAGGATTACTTCTTGAAGACTTAATGGAGACCGCATTCAGAAATCCAATGCTAATTGCCTACACACTGTTGGCGGGCTCAGCTGTTATGTTCTTTGCTGAAAAAAGGAAAGGACTCTTTCCAAATATGCCCCTTGGTTGGAAGAAGGGGTTAGTTCTAGGAATGTTCCAATCCCTCGCATTAATTCCAGGAATGAGTCGTTCCGGTATGACTATTTCCGGTGGAATGTTAACTGGAATGAGCAGGGCAAAATCAGCACGGTTTGGGTTCCTTTTGGGGATCCCTATTCTTTTAGGAGCGGGTGCTAAAAAAGCCCTTGAATTAGGGCTGGGGGAGGTAGATATTTTAGGAGTGGCCTCTGCCTTTGTCGTAGGACTTCTAGTTATACATTTCTTACTAAAGTTTTTAAGGAGTCATACACTCTATGTATTTATTTTCTACAGAGTGATTCTTGCTGTTGGGATATTTATTATTCTCTAAAACCCCATTGTATGAGTTAGCGTCGAATCTTCTTTTTCTTCCCACTTACTTGTATCTAATTTAATTTCCTTTATTTTCCCCAAGTCTTTGTATTTAACCTTTCCGTGCTTCATTGCGTAGTCGTAGATATCTTTTGTTACTTTAACGTCTTGAATACAGTAGTCGATAACTCTTTGTTTTTCTCCGGCTCGCCACCATTTTATTGCATCAAGTCCGTGACCACTCTTTTTCTCCCCAAGTGTGGCCTCAGCTATAATATCCAATTTTATTCTTCTTCCTAGGGAGGCATGGATTTCCTTTAAGAGATCAAGGCTTTTAATGCTGGTTAAGTCTCCAGGGTAGTATTTGTTTAAAAGCGGTACGTCGAAATGATCAGAGTTAAATCCGATTAGCATATCAGCGCCCTCAAGGATTTTCCAGAGAGAACCAAGGTCTTCTTGTAGGTATGAAGTATATTCATCCGTTTCTGAATCATGAATACAAATAACAGAAAGATCCAACGCCGCAGGATCTCCCGAGCCGACTTCAGAAAATTGGTTACTTGTTTCTATATCAAAAACTATCTTACGCATCTTGTGTAAATATATAATCCGCTATTTCCTCAACGGGAAGGTCTTTCGATTCTCCGCTTGAAAGATTCTTAACAGAGAGTTCTCCGCTTTCTCGCTCTTTCTCACCAACACACGCCACAAACGGAATGTTCTTTTTATCTGCCAATTTAATTTGATCTCCCACTTTTTTGTATGAATAGTTAACGGCTACGTTAATATCTTGCTCTCGTAGATTTTTCGCCACCACGTCTGTAAATTCAGTAGACTCCTCATCAATGATGCAGAGCATTATGTCAGTAGGGGAAACAAATTCGGGAAGTAGTTCATGTGTTTCAAGGAAATCCTTTAACGTTACGTCTCCTGTTGCAAAACCAACGGTTGGTACCTTATCCACTCCAAATAGATCCATAAGGCCGTCGTATCGTCCGCCTCCGGATATAGAGCGGTTGTTTCCTTCTGCTGTATCAAACACTTCAAAAACCATTCCTGTGTAGTAGTCAAAACCTCGAACGATTGTTGTATCAATTACAGCGTTTGTAATTCCAACATTCTTTAGTCGGTTTAACAGATTCTCAAGAAGTGGATTAGTTGCTGCCATATCAAGGAGTTTTAGTAATTCTTTTCCTTTTCCGCCAGCAACTTTTTCAAGCTCACCTTCAAAGTCCTCAATTTTTGCTCTTCGATCAAGTAGAGACATGATGCTTTTACGAGTACCGTCATCAATACCAACTTCGTTAAAGATATTTTCAAACACTCTTCTGTCGTTAATACGTATTTCAAAATCAGATTCAGTTGCCCCGAAGCTTGTCATTAATGAATGTGCTAGTGAAATAATCTCAACATCGGCATCAACTCCTTCAATTCCAAAGATATCAGCATTTAATTGCCAGAATTCACGCAACCTTCCGCGTTGAGCTCTTTCGTAACGGAAACAGTTAGGTATAGAGTACCAACGAAGAGGGAATCCAAGTTCACGTACTTTCCCTGCAACCATTCTTGTTACAGTTGGTGTCATTTCAGGACGTAGTGTAACTTCCCGTCCGCCACGATCTTCAAAGGTATATGTTTGATCGTTTACAATCTCGTCACTAGTTTTTGTCTTATACAATTCAGAGGGTTCTAGAATAGAGGCAGTATAACTTTCGTAGCCAAAACTCTCACAAGCACGCGCAAGAGTGTTCATCATGTAGTCATGTATGAACTTGTCGCGTGGATAGAAGTCGCGAACTCCCTTATATGAGTCTGTTGAAAGTTTTTTCATTATCAAATGGTAGCAAAAACCCCGTTGTAAAGCCAACGGGGTTTTTGGAAGATTTAGTTCTTAAGGCACAGCACGGTAAATGTCGCGAATGATCAGAAAGCCTAAGAGACCCAGCGTTATCCCGATCAAAATCACACCAGAGAGCGCAAACCACTCCTTCAATGGTAGAAATGTGGCGAACCACAATATTGGCCCGCTTACCAGTATGGAAAGCATTCCAAATACCCCATCAAAACTGCCGAATTTTTTCACTGTTGCAATTGCACTCGTGAGTGATTCAGGGTCCTCTCGTTTATAGATATCGCCAACGGCGATAAACAAAAAAGAAAACAACACAAATGTCATATTCATCATCCACGGTGCTGTACCGGAAAAAGTTCCGTGCGCAGCTACGATAATACTTAGGACGGCCAACGCCCCTGCGGCTAAGATTTTCATCTTAATCCTCCAAATTTAAGACCCCACAACTGGGGACAATCACTAAGTATATAATAGCATGTTTAAGAGGACTTGTCAAGTTCTACACCCCCTGAGAAGGGTTCTCCTCTACGTTGTACTCAATCTTGCTCTTATGTTCTGTTGTCATGTCTACGCGCCTCATAATGGCGTTTCGGACGTCTCCAGGGGCAGGAATACCGTCGATGGTGTAATAAGAAGCCTCAGGACCGGCAGTTTGTATCTGAAGCTCTCCAAAGTTAAGGAGCGTTGAGAAAAACCCAATTCGTTCAACTTTAATATCTTGAACTCGCTCAATACGAAGCGTGGAAACACTTCTTCTAAAGAGAGTTATTTGATCGATATTAATTATTCTCTTATCCGTAACTATCCAGACATCGAGATGAAATTTGGTCCATACAGTGAAAAGCATTAACCAAATCATTAATAGCCATGCGCTAACTAGAAATGTTGGAATCGATGGGTCTATAGAAACATAGGGTGCTGCAAACGGCAGTATCATAAACGGAAGGATTCCGATTAAAAAAACTTTAATAGCAGCGGAAAATAGAACAAACCAATGTTTCCGGACAACCATCAAGATTTTCTCCTCAGGCTGTAGTTGAATATTTCTTTTTAAAAGGACGTCTTTCATATTGAACTTGTTAGCATATGGAAAAGAAACACCGAACTGATCGCTATATATATTGCCGTAGCCTTAATAGCTGTCTTTTTGTACAAGCTAAAAGAGAACCAGTGGTATATTAAGACTGCACTGTATACGAGAAAGAGTACTAGCACTGAAAGGAAAATGACTAGACCAATCTCTGAACTTGTGTAAATATCCATTGGAATAACTATATCAGTTTATGAATACATTTAACATTCAAAAATCATTTGCCGGAGAGGGCCTGTTCACACAAACCCCAATCAAGAAAGGGGAGTTTCTAATTGAATACGTAGGAGAACTTATAACATCAAAGGAAGCGGATTCAAGAAAAACTAAATATCTTTTCGAACTCAACGACGACTATACAATTGATGGTGAAGAGGAAACTAACTTAGCGAGATACATAAATCATTTTTGCGAACCTAATTCTGAGGTTGAAATAGAAAACGGTAGGATAAACTTCTATGCAACTAGAGACATTAAAGCAGGAGAAGAGTTAGGAATTGATTACGGAAAAGAGTATACGGATGAGTTTATAAAGGAATGTAAGTGCCCAGATTGCTCTTAGGTTGTTATAAGTGTATTGTCGTATTGATGAGTGCAAAGACAGAAATTCTAAAACTTCTTAAAGCCGCAGATATTGAGGTTGGTGGTGATAGGCCCCAGGACATTCACGTTCACGATGATGGGCTATATAAGGATATATTTAAGCGAGGGACTCTAGCCCTTGGTGATGGGTATATGGACAAGAAATGGGATGCAAACAATCTAGATACTTTTGTTTATCAATCAGTGCAGAGTGATTTAAGGGGTAGGGTTTTTGGAGTAGGAATCTTGTTGCATGTAATTATCTCCAAACTTTTCAATTTACAAAGCATTAAGCGAGCGTTTCAGGTAGCCGAACATCACTACGATGATCCTGATGGTGTATATCCGGAGATGCTTGATGAGACCATGACGTATACATGTGGGTACTATGGAAATGGGGCAACTACCCTTAATGAGGCTCAAAACGATAAACACGATCTTGTTTGTCGAAAGCTCGGCCTGAAAGAAGGAGACAGGGTTTTGGATATAGGCTGTGGGTTTGGATCATTTGCAAAATACGCTGCGGAAAATTACGGAGCGCACGTAACTGGTGTCACAATTTCTAAAGGCCAATTAAAAGTCGCAAGAGAAAGAACAGAGGGATTGTCCGTTGACTATCTTTTCCAAGATTATAGAGAAGTTAAAGAGGATCCATTTGATCACATTGTGTCTATAGGAATGTTTGAAGCAGTAGGGGGTAAGAACTTTAGAGAGTTTATGGAAGTTGCCAAGCGGCTTCTTAAACCTAACGGGTTGTTCTTACTCCACACGATAGGAGCACTCACAACCAAAAAACACGGTGAGCCTTGGTATCACAAAAGAATCTTTAAAAATGGAAAACTTCCATCACTGGCTGAATTATCAAAATCTCATGAAGGACTTTTCCTAATGGAAGATATACACAATTTTGGATCTGACTACGACAAGACTTTGATGGAGTGGTTTGTTCGTTTTGACGACGCTTGGAAATCCGGACGCCTTCCTAAATACAGCGAGAGGTTTTATCGTATGTGGAAGTACTATCTTCTATCGTGTGCGGGATTATTCCGAGCTAGGTACGTACAACTTTGGCAGGTAGTTCTCTCTCCAAACGGAGTTCCCGGCGGGTACAAATCCATTCGTTAGAATTATTCAACTATTTCAACAGGAGTTTCTTCCACTGGCTCTTGAGTCATCGCTCCCCATAGGGAAATGGCAACTAAGGTTAGTACAACAGCAAGTAGAATTTTAAAAAATGTCATCACTAGATTATACACCAATACGCATCTTGTTCATGTAAGAGCGTGATATCATTTACCTAGGTTTTCGAATAGGTTGTGATTAACAATCGCGTCGACATTGAGAACACATAACTTATAAGAAAAATATCTAATACATGGACGAGAAAAAAATGTTTACAGGAGACTGGAAGTGTGGAAGTTGTAGCGCTGCTATAACAGAGCTGCCATTCCAACCAGATCCTGCAAGAGAGAGTGGTTTGATGTGTCGTGACTGTCACAAGAAGCGACAAGATGACGCACCTAAAACTGAACGATCTATGCATGAAGGTAACTGGACTTGTGCTGATTGTGGTGGAGCTATAACAAGCTTGCCGTTTGAGCCAAGAGATACCAGCAACCTTAAATGCAGAGATTGCTTTAGGAAATAGACAAAAACACCGTCGGAACACCGACGGTGTTTTTGTCTAGTTGAACTTATAAGAAAATAGCGTACAACATATACAGGCTCTCACACAACGTTGAGGGCATTTTTTGTACTAACTAAATTAGTGAAGAACCAGCAGGTAAAGCTGGAGAAGGGATAAGAAGATGAAGAGATTACTGTTAGCCTTAGCTATTTGCTTATTTCCAATAGGTTCACTAGCGCAAGAAGCGCGTAAAATTGGTGATTACGTTATCGTAAGCACAACTATTTTATGTGACGAGCGCAGCCAGCTTTTATCGATAGTGGATGCTATGAAGATAAGCTTTCCCGACGGACTAAGGGAGCTTAAAAGGCAGAGAAATTTTAAGAACCCTTGGGGTGAACCCGTTTGCGACATAATCGATCATGATAATTCGATTGCAGTTGTTCTAGTCGATCGTGGAGAGCTTGTAACTGACATTTACGGCCCAAACGGAAAGAAGACCGACGGGCTAGTCGTAAAAGCATTCTATGAAAGCGCGAAGGCCAAGGGAATGGTTCCAGGAGTTTTTCTTTCCACCGTTGAATTTATGGAGGGGAGATCCTATGCACTTTAATCAGAATGACGCCGCCATCACGTGCGGCGTCATTTCCTTTGCGTATAATATAAATATGGAAAAAAGCTGGGAAGAACAACTCAAAAACGAATACAAAAAAGAATACTTTAAAAAACTCCAAACGTTTATTCACGACGAATATTCAAACAGCACTATCTATCCAGAACAAGAAAATATTTTCAGAGCATTTAGTCTTTGTCCTTTTAGTAAAACAAAAGTCGTAATTCTAGGACAAGATCCATATCACGGAGAAAATCAGGCAAACGGACTTAGCTTCTCAGTTAACGAAGGCATAACTCCGCCTCCTTCATTAAAAAACATACTTAAGGAAATACAGGACGACATAGGAGAAGTTAATGGAAACTTAGAAGAGTGGGCAAAACAAGGGGTGTTGCTACTAAATTCAACTTTGACAGTAAGGAAAGGGGAGCCCGGTTCTCATCAAGGACACGGCTGGGAAGAGTTTACTGACGTGGTAATAAAAAAACTCTCAGATGAAAGAGAGGGAATAGTATTTCTTCTTTGGGGGGCATACGCTAAAGAGAAAGGTAAGAATATTGATACAAATAAACACTTGGTACTGGAGGCCCCTCATCCTTCACCGCTTTCTTCGTACCGTGGATTCTTTGGGTGCAAACATTTTAGTAAGACAAATGAATACTTGAAGAAGGGAATTAAGTGGTAAAGAAAAAAGCAGCCGTCCGACAAGGAGAGTCGGGCGGCCACATAACGATTTAAGAAAAGAGAGGGACTTGTCTTCGGTACATATCCGAAGTTACTGGGCGTTTCCGAGCTTTTCGGGCGGCGATGCTTCGTTTGGTAAGGCGTCTCTGAATTTCCGCGCCTAACCTTATAAGATCTCGCTTGTCGAAAATTCCAGCCCCCTTCACGACTTTCCGGGCGGCGGTCACAGGGTTCAATCTTTTATCGTTAGATTTCGCCTCTTGTAGCCGCATAGCCACTGTATCAGTCCAAGTCTCAAGCTGTGCTTCGCTTGCCATTTGGTATCCAATCGTTGTTTCTACGCTACCCCAACAATAGCACCGAAACACCCCTTTGTCAATATTTCTGTGGATAATTAAAACTTAAGTATTTTTGTGTCAATTTTACTACCAACTTCGCGAACGCGAAATGCGGTTTGACCGAGTGCGGCACCGCGTTTGGTTTCAGCGCGACAACGCCAAGAACCTTTTTCTAGTTGAGATGTTTGAGTGTATCCTCGGTAACCAGATAATCTTCCTCCCAGTATTGGGAAAGGTATTCTTGCAACGGTAGTCCATCTTTTTTTCTGAGCGTCGTACTTATCCCAACTATGATAAATCTCAGCTTTAAGGTTTCCGGGTGCAAAAATAGCACTAAAGCAATATACCGGTTCTCCAACTACAACATTTACTGTTTTGTTATAATCACGCCAAAACTTAAACCAAACTGGTTGTTCGTACTCAAGAACATAGGAATCACCAAGGCGAGTGACATTGTGATATATCCCCATGTGTTTTGTGGCAAGAGGAACTGGTGGAATGAAGTTAAGGAAATACAGAAGACTAAAGATTCCAGCAATGGAAAGCAGCAACACCCTTAAAGTCTTTGCGTGTTCAGCAAATGGAACGCGTGTTGCAAGTGAAAGTATTTGTATAAGAAGGGCAACGACAAAAAGCGCCATAACTACACTTATGCCAAAGATAACAATACCGAGACTTCCAACGATAACAGGAACTATTAAAGTTGAATATGTAAGTACTAGAAAGAACCATATTGCAATTTGCAGCGTTGTCCGTGCATAGCGATCTTTAAACAATTCATTTCCTAAGAAAAGGCCTCCCAAGATACCCACAAAAATGGCACTACCTGCGAGAGTCCCGCTAAGTGCGTAGAGAATCATAAGGGCACTCGCTAAGTTTCCAAAGGAGAACTGCAGTATGGTCATTAGGATAAGGGTACGTTTTTCTGTACCCGACGTTTGAAGGAGAATTATAACGGTCGCACTTATAAGTAAGTAACCAACGATAACAATATTTTCAAACGCAGCATCAGGTCGGTTAAGTGTAAAAATATCAAAAACAAATCCAAACATCAGTGCGATGGTAGGTGCGAATTTCATATATGGAGCAATTCTTTCTCTCATCAAAATAGTATAACAAAGTATTGATAACTAACCATTTTAAGGGTATAGTTGCCTCCTTTATGGAGATACGAAATATCGCAATAATCGCACACGTTGACCACGGTAAGACAACTCTTACTGACGCTATAATGGGCCAAACCGGCGCAATCAAGGAAGGTCAGTCAATGGACTCAGATGCTATCGAAAAAGAGAGAGGTATTACCATATACGCTAAAAACACTAGTGTTATCTACAAAGACACCAAAATTAATATTCTAGACACTCCAGGCCACGCCGACTTCGGTTCAGAAGTTGAACGGGTGTTGCGTTCAATTGACTCAGTACTTTTGGTGGTAGACGCCGCCGAAGGTCCAATGCCACAAACAAAGTTCGTTTTAAAGAAATCTCTTGAATTAGGACTTAAACCAATTCTAATTCTAAACAAGATAGATAAGCCAGCAGCTGACGTAGATAAGGCAGAAGAGGCAGTTTATGAACTTTTCCTAGACCTTGGTGCAACAGATGAACAATTAGACTTCACAACACTCTATGCAGTAGGAAGAGACGGTATTGCAAAGCGTAATATGGATGATAACGCAGTAGACCTTACGCCAATTCTTGATGTAATTTTGGAGAAAGTACCAGCGGCATCCGGAGAAAATCTAAAAGACCAAGATCTAAGAGCACAAGTCTTTAACCTTGCCTACGATGATTTCCTAGGAAGAATGGGAGTAGCTAGAATCTACGAAGGAACCCTTAAAGAAAAACAGGAATTATTTATAAAAAATGCAGATGGAAAAGAATATAAAGGTAAGATAACAAAACTGTTCACTTTTGATGGTCTTCAAAAGGTAGAAGTTAAAGAAGCCTCAGCTGGAGACATCGTTATGTTTGCAGGAGTACCAGATATTTTTATCGGAGAA
>NVTG01000036.1 GCA_002401495.1 Candidatus Kaiserbacteria bacterium | reverse complement strand
TGAAGTAGCACAACTTCGTAACATCTCAGTAGGAGACAAGCTTGCTGGACGTCACGGTAACAAGGGTGTAATTTCACGAATTCTTCCAGAAGAAGACATGCCTTACACAAAGGAAGGTAAGCCAATTGATATTATCCTTACACCTCTTGGAGTACCCTCCCGTATGAACCTAGGACAAATTCTAGAAATGCACCTAGGACTTGCAGCGGAAGAGCTACAATATCAGGCAATCGTACCTCCATTCTCAGGAACTACTGAGGATGACATTGTAAAAGAATTAGTTGAAGCTGGATTCCCAGAGACAGGAAAGCTAACACTCTACGACGGGCGAACAGGTGACAAATTTGATCAAGATATCGCCGTTGGAAACATGTACATCTTGAAACTTCACCACATGGTGGAAGACAAGATCCACATGAGATCAGTTGGACCATACTCAATCACAACGCAACAACCACTAGGAGGTAAAGCTCAAAACGGTGGTCAGCGTATTGGAGAGATGGAGGTGTGGGCTTTCCTAGGATACGGTGCGGCATACGCACTACGGGAAGTTCTTACCATTAAGTCAGACGATATTCTTGGACGATCAGCCGCCTTTGACTCGATTGTTAAGGGAGAGAGAATACGAGAGCCAAACGTACCAGCTACGTTTAACGTTCTGGTTCGACACCTTAGAGGGTTAGCACTGGATATCAATTTAGAAAGGGATAATGACGTAACAGAATAAGCTTATGAAAACAAACAAAGAAATGCTCATAAACGACTTCGATAAGGTTACCCTTAAGCTAGCCTCACCGGAGCGTGTACTTGAATGGTCACGTGGAGAAGTTACCAAACCAGAAACAATTAACTACAGAACTCAACGACCCGAGAAGAACGGACTATTTGATGAAAAAATCTTCGGTCCAGAAAAAGACTTCGAATGTTACTGTGGAAAATACAGAGGAATACGATTCAAAGGAATTGTATGTGAAAAATGTGGAGTTGAAATAACACGAAGTGTTGTTCGACGTGAACGAATGGGACACATTGAACTTGCAACACCTGTTGCACACATTTGGTTCCACCGGGGAATTCCTTCGAGAATTGCTCTAATGCTTGGAATTTCAGCATCAGAAGTAGAAAAAGTAGTTTACTTTGCCGGGTACATCATAATTAAAGTAGACGAAGAACAAAAAGCGATGCTTTTGAAAGATCTTGCAAGTGAATTCAAAGCTAAGACCAAAGAAGTTAAAGACGAAAAGACAAAAACTCACATTAAAGACCTAGCAACAGCTGCTAAAAAGGAAATCGAAAGTATCAAAGAAGGTACGGTTCTTGAAGAAGTGGACTATCACAAGTTCGCCCTTAAGTACTCAGCTTGTTTTGAAGCAAAGATTGGTGCTGAGGCAATTTACGATATCTTCGTAAAACTTGACCTTAATAAGTTCCGAGACGAACTTATTGCAAAGAATGAAAAAGCAGGAGCTGCAGAGCGCGCAAAACTACAAAAGCGAATTGCACTCGTAACTCAAATGATTGGTGCTGACGTTCGTCCTGAATGGATGTTCATGACTCGTCTTCCAATTATCCCACCAGCATTGCGACCAATGGTTGCACTTGAAGGTGGACGACACGCATCATCAGACATCAACGACCTTTACCGACGAGTAATTAACCGAAACAACCGTCTAAAGAAACTTAAAGACATTTACGCACCTGATGTTATCCTTCGAAACGAAAAGAGAATTCTACAAGAAGCGGTTGACGCATTGCTAGATAACTCAGTTCGACGTGGAAACACAGCCTACTCCGTAGGAGGACAACGTTCTCGTCCACTTAAGTCACTAGCTGACTATCTAAAGGGAAAGCAAGGATACTTCCGACAAAACCTACTTGGAAAGCGAGTAGACTACTCAGGACGTTCCGTTATTGTTATTGGTCCAGACCTTTCCCTCGATCAGTGTGGAATTCCAAAGATGATGGCACTTGAACTTTTCCGTCCGTTTATCATCTCAGGACTACTTGAAAGAGAAATTGCTTACAACATACGTGGAGCAGGAAGATTGATTGAAGAAGGAATTCCAGAAGTTTGGGCAATTCTTGAAGAAGTTATTAAAGAAAAGTACGTACTACTTAACCGAGCACCAACTTTGCACCGTCAGAGTATGCAAGGGTTTAAGCCCGTACTAATTGAAGGATCAGCTATTCAACTTCACCCGCTAGTATGTGAGGCGTTTAACGCCGACTTCGATGGAGACCAGATGGCCGTTCACGTTCCTCTTTCAGACGAGGCACAATACGAGGCGCGAACAATAATGTCATCCCACAAGAACATTCTAAAGCCTGGTTCAGGAGATGTTACAACAAACGCTCGTCAGGACATGATTCTTGGAATCTACTGGATGACAAAGGATGTTCCAGGAGGAAAAGGAGAAGGAAAGGTATTTGAAACAACAAACCGTGCAATTTCTGCATATGACTACGATATTGTTGATTTCCGATCAAAGATCAAGGTTCTTCCATCTGATTCAGAAAAATACGCACAATATGAAGGAAAATTGTTTGAAACTACAGTAGGACGACTACTATTCAACTCGGTTCTTCCAACAGACTTCCCATACATTAACGAAGTTATAGACCGTCGTTACATGAACAAATTAGTTGATGACCTTATCGCACAATACGGACTTGAAGGAATGCCTAACATTCTAGACAAGATAAAGGTATTCGGATTTAAGTATGCAACTCACGCTGGAATAACTTGGGGACTTTCAGACCTTGCAACACCTGCAAAGAAAGAAAAGATTATAGAGGATAGTCAAAAAGCAGTTCTTGAACTTAGAGAGCAATTCAACGAAGGTCTTCTAAGTGAAGGAGAGCGACGAAGAATGTCTATTGAAATATGGCAGAAGGCAAAGTCATCTATTGAAGATACTGTTATGGAATCAGTTGATCCAAACGGTTCAGTTGCCGACATGATTAACTCAGGTGCTCGTGGTTCAGCCGGAAACCTTACACAGATGATTGGTATGAAGGGACTTATCCAAAGCCCTAGTGGGGAAATTATTGAAACTCCAGTTATCGCGTCATACAAAGAAGGTATGAAGCCAATTGAATACTTCATTACAACTCACGGTTCACGTAAAGGACTAGCCGACACCGCTCTAAAGACAGCTCAAGCCGGATACTTAACTAGACGACTCTTCGACGTAGCACAAGACATTGTTATTACAGAAAAGAATTGTGGTACCAAGGACGGATCAGAAGTTAGCCGAATTAACGCACTAGGAATGGAAATTCCTCTTGGGCGTGCTACAAAGGGACGAGTTCTAGCAGAACCTGTATTGGATGGAAAGAAAGAACTGTTCAAACGAGGACATCTAGTTTCTGCACTGGATTCACTAGAAATTGAAAACTCATCAGCAGAGAGGGTTATAGTACGATCCCCTATGACATGTAAAACTC
Organism: Candidatus Kaiserbacteria bacterium; assembly: GCA_002401495.1. The sequence goes on along the minus strand of NVTG01000036.1, from coordinate 8,046 downwards.
AACGAGGAGTTTGTCAGCAATGTTACGGACACGACTTAACAACAGCCGAACTAGTTGATCTAGGAGAAGCAGTTGGAACAGTTGCCGCACAGTCTCTAGGTGAGCCTTCAACACAGCTAACCATGAACACTAAGCACCTTGGTGGAGCCTCAGTAGGAGGTGACATCACACAGGGTCTTCCAAGAGTAGAAGAAGTGTTTGACCGTCGTTCACCAAAGAACCCAGCATCGATTGCACGAATCGATGGAGTAGTAACTGATCTAATTAAAGAAGGAGAGGATATTATAATCACTCTAATTCCTGAAGGAACAAGCAAGAGCACAAAGAAACGTGAGCTTGAATACAAGGTTCCGCCTGTGAGGCAGATACTGGTTAAGAAAGGAGAGTCAGTTGTTAAAGGACAATTCCTAACTGACGGTTCAGCAGAACTACCAGACCTATTCCTTTACGCAGGAAAAGAACTAACACAGGAGTACATCATCACAGAAATCAATAAGATCTACGAACTACAAGGAATTCTAATTTCACGAAAGCACCTTGAAGTTATGATCAAGCAAATGTTCTCACGAAGAAAGATAAAGACCACTGGAGATTCTAAATACTCAGCAGGACAAGTTGTACCTGACGTTGAATTAGATAAGGAAAACAAAAGAGTAAAAGATGCAGGAGGAATTCCAGCAGTAGCTGATCAAATAGTTACAGGAATTACTGAAACTTCACTTACCCGAGACAGTTTCCTTTCAGCCGCCTCATTCCAGAACACTACAAGAAAACTTTCAGAAGGAGCTGTTCGTGGAGCAGTTGACCGACTAGGTGGACTTAAAGAGAATGTTATCGTAGGACGAATCATTCCTGCCGGATCGGGATTCGAAGGAAGTTCTAAATACAAACAGATTAAAGACTTGCAAGCTCAACTAGACGAGCGGGATCGAGAATAGGCGTGTTACAATCGCCATATGAGTAATAATGTTGAGCAAATCAAAGAACGCTTAACCATTGAGGAAGTGGTTGGGCAATATGTCGAGCTGAAACAAGCTGGAAGCAACTTAAAAGGCAAGTGTCCTTTCCATGCTGAAAAGACACCATCCTTTGTTGTTTCTCCAATGCGCGACACATACCACTGCTTTGGATGTGGTGTTGGAGGAGATGTGTTCACTTTTATCCAAGAAATTGAAGGATTAGATTTCCGAGGAGCATTAAAGATGTTAGCGGATAAAGCAGGAGTTGAACTAGTTTTCAACAAAGGAGAAAAGAAAGACGACAAGGATTCCCTCTTCTCAGTACTTGAAGCCGTAACTGTTTTTTACGAAGACAATCTTAAGAAAAACAAAAAGGCACTAAAGTACCTTACAGACCGCGGATTTAATGAAGAGACTGTTTCTTCATTTAGATTAGGATTTGCACCGGATAGTTGGAGAGATGCATTTGAACACCTAACGTCACTAGATTTCACTGAAAAACAAATTGAAGATGCAGGATTGATTAAAAAGGCAGATAAGGGAGCCTATGACAGATTCCGCTCTAGAATAATGTTTCCGATAACAGATAGTGTAGGAAGGGTAGTTGCTTTCTCAGGACGAATATTTGATAAAGAAAACGACAACACTGGTAAGTACATAAACTCCCCTGAAACTTCTCTCTATCACAAGTCAAAAATCCTCTACGGATACGACAGAGCACGACAAGCAATACGAAAGACGAACTTTGCAGTACTAGTAGAAGGGCAGATGGATTTAATAGCCACTCACCAAGCAAAATACACAAACACGGTAGCACTTTCAGGAACTGCACTTACTCCCGAGCACATTACACTTCTAGGAAGAATGTCGAACAATCTCTGTATTGCACTTGATGCTGACGACGCTGGGATAACAAGTGCAGGAAAATCAGCAAGAGCAGCCCTACGTGCCGGATTTGATGTAAAAATTGCAGCACTCCCTGAAGGAAGTGATCCGGCAGACATTCTAGAAAAAGGAAATATTGATGCCTGGAAGGGTGTAATAAAAGAGTCTAAGCACGTAGTCGACTTTCTTCTTGATCACTACAGAAAAACCACTAAGGATGAGCGAACTTTTAAGTTAACGGTTCAGAGAGAGGTGCTTCCATATCTTCACGATATATCAAGTGAGATAGACAAAAGTCATTTTATCCAAAGGGTAGCAGCCCAACTTAATGTTAAGGAAGAAGCGGTACGACAAGAATTATCTAAAATAAAGATTCAACCCATCAACGAAGGAATCACCAAAGAAAAACGCGAGGAAAAACAACGAACAGGAGCCGAGGAAGAATTAATGCTCATGTACCTATGGCAGAAGAGTCTTAAAGAACCATTTGTAGATATTAAGGGACTTAAAAAACAAATTGAAAATGTACTAACACCAATAGGTTTTAAAGCAAATGAAGACAGGTTAAAAGGAGAAGTAGAGGCAGCATTTAAGTTTGAACTCCTATACAGCACGGAAGATCAAATGAAGAATGCAACAAACGAACTTTTAGAAAGGTTGGAAAGACTAAATTTAAAGAAGGAGAGAGGTGTAATAACAACAGCATTAAGGAGAGCGGAAAGTGAGGGGAATGAGAAAGATATAGCTAAATACGTAGAAAAGCTAACAAATCTTAAATAAACCTTGTATTTTACTAGAAAAACTATAAAGTACTCTAATATATGGCTCAAAAGAAGGCAAAAAAAGTTATAGCAAAAAAGAAAACTACTGTTAAGAAAGTAGAGGTAAAAAAGGCTGTTCCAAAGAAAATGACTCCAAAGCGTACTCCGCCAAAGAAAGGTGCGTCAAAGAAAGAACGACAAGCTGAAAAGTTGATGAAGAAGGGACACGAGAGAGGATACATTACCTACGCAGAGATTCTTAAAGAGTTTCCTACAATTGAACAAGATATAAAATTCTTAGAAGAACTCTACGATAGATTTTCAATTGCCAGCATTGATGTCCTTGAAAGCGGTGGAATGTTGGAAGAATACACTCCAGCTGTTCTTGATAAAAAGAAATTCGGTTCAGGAACCGATTCTTCAAGAGATTCAGTACAAATGTATTTAAGAGAAATTGGGCAGTATCCACTACTTGTAGCAGCACAAGAAAGGGAACTTGCTATGCGTATTGAAAATGATGACGATGAGGCTCGTGGAATTCTAGCGAGATCAAACTTACGACTAGTAGTTTCAATTGCAAAGAAATACGTAGGACGTTCAAGTGACCTAACGCTTTTGGACTTAATTCAAGAGGGAAACCTAGGACTATTCAAGGCCGTAGATAAATTTGATTACACAAAAGGATATAAATTCTCAACCTACGCTACTTGGTGGATTCGCCAAGCAATCACAAGAGCATTAGCCGATCAGTCACGAACTATTCGTATTCCTGTTCACATGGTTGAGACAATCGCAAAATATAAACAAAGAGTTCGAGAACTTTCTCAACACCTTGGACGTGACCCTATGCCAGAGGAAGTTGCTGTTGAAATGGGACTGGATGTTGAAAAGATTCACCACATTCAAAAGATTAGTCAGGCAACTGTAAGTCTTGAATCTCCAGTAGGAGATGAAGGAGAGGATAAGTCTACTCTAGGACACTTTATCGCAGACGATAAAATGGAATCTCCAGATCAAGCTGCTAGTCGTCGTATTCTTTCAGAACACATAACAGCAGTACTTGAAGAACTTTCAGATAAAGAAAGAAAAATTCTAGAAATGCGTAACGGGCTTAACGACGAAGGAATTTGTCATACACTTGAAGAAGTAGGAAAGATGTTCGGTGTAACACGCGAGCGTATTCGTCAGATTGAAGCAAAAGCATTAGAGAAAATTCGTTTTCACGAAAGAGCAGCTCAACTTAAGAATTATTAAAAAAACGCCCACACGAGGTGGACGCTAAGTTATTTAGCAAACAAAACACCGCTAGGCATATTTGCATGCCGGAAATCATCTATAGAAGATAGACCTTGATTCCATGCAACTCCTTGCCCAAAGCTAAGCCATCGCTGAGCTTTGTTTAGAGAGTTGTTTTCAACGAAGAGTTTTGCGCTCTCATTCATCCAAAGAACATGAGAAGTCGCTTCTCTAACGCTTTGTTGTTTTTGTAGATGTCTTTGAGCTTCACTAACAGTAACTTCACCAAAGTTTTGGATTTGATACTGTTTTATAACCTCAGAGACATTTTCAAGTGCTGATAATATTTGAGTAGATTTCATTTCTAGCACTCCTTTCTGTATAAGCTTACTACAGAGTTAAGAAATGGCCATTAATTATTTTGATAAAAAAATAGCGTGCTAACGGGCACGCTATCCGATGACAATTACGCATGTCATGTGCGTTGGTTGATCTTTATCAACTGGAAACAGTTGTCGATTGTTGCCCAAGCCATAAGCAGGGTCCATATTAGGGCAGCTGCGTTGGTTGGATCGTTGATCAATTTCCACGCGCTTGCGCCAAACATTCCACCCCGACCCAACATTAGAAACATCAACATTTGATCCTTGTTTTTCATGGCAAGGGCAGTTGAAATTACAATGGCACTGACCATTTGGATTGCAATAGGGACCGACGTTATTACATAGGCGATCCCGAAGAACAGTAGGATTCCATTAAGGGTTAAAGCCTCTTTTGGAGTCCACCAATCATCCTCGTTTGTTCTTTTTGTTTTCTCAGCCCATGTTTTGCCAGCGCCAATTAAGAACGGTAGCTGCATCAAAATATAACTTGCATCACCAATTCCGATGTAGGTTATAAGGGCAGAGAGGGTGAGGAGAACGACACCCCACCAGTGGTTTATTGCCATCGAAAAGAAGTCTTGCTTTGCGATAGATCTGGCTCCAAGAACCATCAGGACTACTCCTAAGGCTCCGGTTAGGATACTTAGGATAAATAACACCTGAGTCATAATTAAGTCTCCACGAATGTACAAATGTGCAAAGGCTTATTTAAGCACACTATGCAATAAATTTCACTATTGCTACTACTAAGGCAAATACGAAGCTAGTGCGCAGTATAACCTTTTGAATACGGCCTGAGAGAGTCCCTATTGAATTTAATATGTGTCCTCCTATAAATCCACCAATTAAGCTTCCTGTTGCCCATACGAGCCAGATTTTTAGAATTATATTACCAGTCACAATATGTGCAAAGACCGCAACGAAAACAAGTAGCCACTCTATAAAACGAGCTTGTGTTTTCACGTGCGAAATTTGTGTGTCTTCCGGGTGCTTTAAACGGAAAAGTGCCACAAGAAGAACTCCTATTCCAGCACCTAGGAAACCTGCGTATATTCCAGTAATTACAGAGGATAGATAAAATGTCTTTTTAGTTATAAACTTTGCAATATATGGTGCTGCTTCTGAAAGAATGATTGCAAATATTATTGCCGGCAGAATCCATTTTTGACTTAGCTGGGAGATTATGGAGACTCCGACAACCGTACCTATAAGTAATGGTATTGAGTAGAAAAAACAATCCTTCCAATCTATGTGTTTTCTCGTAGACCAGGTTGATCCAATGCCACGAAAAAGGGAGCCTACTTTAATGTTTCCAACTATTTGACCAAAGGATATTCCGGGGAAGAGTATTTGAACGAAGGGAACTGAAAGAAACATACTTCCACCAAAAACCACTCCCCATATACCAATAAGTAGTCCGCCAATTGCAAAAGGAAGTAAGGTTGGGTCAGTGAAAAATTCCAACGACATTATACTATTTCCCCGTTTTCAAATTTGATTTTTCCTCCAACTATAGTCATCTTCGTTTTTCCAGTAAGCTCCTTTCCTATAAACGGAGAGTTTTTTGCTTTGCTAAAGAATTTCGTTTCATCAACAGTCCATTTCTCGTTAGTATCAAATATTGAGATATCAGCGTCCGCACCAATTGAGAGGTGCCCCTTTTTTGAAAGGCCCAGTATCTTTGCTGGTCCTATAGTCATTTTTTCAATTCCCAATGACAGTGGTATTAGTTTGCTCTCAACAAGGTATGTGTTCATGGTAGCAAAACTTGTTTCAAGGCCGATAAACCCAAAAGCTGCATCTTGGAAAGGCTTAAGTTTGTCTGGTTCTATGTGAGGTGCGTGATCGGTTATAAATGCATCGATAGTTCCGTTTTTAATACCTTTGATAACTGACTGTAGGTGCTTAGTTGAACGCAGTGGTGGGTACATCTTTGCATTGGTGTTGTACTCTAAACATTCTTCATCTGTGAGTGCAAAATGCTGAACTGCAACATCTGCAGTTATATTTTTAGAACCTCGTTTTTTAGCCTCATAGATCGCACGAATGGATCCTTGTGTTGAGTTGTGTGTAAGGTGTAATCTAGCACCGGTTTCTTCTGCGAGTAATATATTTTTGTATACCGCCATAGATTCAGAAATTGATGGAGTTGCAGGTAGTCCAAGCTGGGTAGAAACCCAACCTTCGTGCATCACTCCTCCTTCGGTAATATCTTCCATCTCGCAGTGACTCATTATTAATGTATCGCATGTCTTTGCGTACTCCATGGCGCGTTTAAGCAGTCCACCGTGTTGAACATCAAATCCGTCATCAGTTACAAGGATAGCTCCTGAGTTTTTTAGTTCATTCATTTCAGAAAGTTTACTGCCATCTGACCCTTGGGTTACTGACCCTGCTGGAAAAATATTTATCAAATCCAGCTCATTTGCTCTTTTAACTATGAACTCAATAACAGTCTGATTATCAGCAACCGGTGAGAGATTCGGCATAGTTACTACTGAGGTGATACCACCGGCAAGTGCTGCACGTGATCCGCTTTCAAGTGTTTCTTTATCCTCCCTCCCAGGTTCTCGGAAATGAACGTGCATATCAATTAATCCTGGTGTTACCGTTAGGCCTTTAGCGTCAATAATGTCAGCTCCTTTAGATGTAATTTTTGCTGCCACTTTTACTACTTTCCCATTCTCAATAAGCAAATCACGCTTTCCGTTTATCTTGTTCTTTGGGTCAATAAGATGACCGTTTTTTATCAGTATGCTCATATTACTTTCTTACAATATCTTTTACTTTTCCATCACAACGATTAGCCAAAAGCCAAAGTAGAGACTTTCGTATTGCTAATCCATTCTCCACTTGCCGTAAAATGTGTGATTGAGGATCAACTGCAGATAATACAGAATGAACATCAATATCACGTATAACAGGTCCTGGGTGCATTAGAATTGCATCCTTTTTAGCAAGATTAAGACGTTCTCGTGATATTCCAAACATCTTTGAATATTCTCTTAGGCTAGGAATAAATCCATTTGCTCCACGTTCTTCTTGTACCCGAAGGACATACACCACCTCAGCACCCTTTAGGGCTTCTTCAACATCAGTGTGAATAGAAACACCAAACTTTTCCACGTGCGCTGGAGCTAGTGTAAGGGGAGTTGCAACTTTTATCTCAGCACCAAGATCTTTAAGTATTCTTACAAGAGAGCCAAATACACGAGAGTGCATAATGTCTCCTACAATTGTTACAGACCGCCCCTTTAAATCTTTGGAGCCAAAGTGATCAAGCATCGTAAGTATATCTAACAGTGCCTGCGTTGGGTGCTCGTGCCAACCATCTCCTGCGTTTACTATTGATGCATTAGTGTGGCGACTGGCAACTTCGGAAACCCCAGCCTCTTGAGAGCGGATGACGATAGTAGCTACGTTCATTGAGTCTATTGTTTGTAATGTATCAATGTAACTTTCTCCTTTAGAAAGTGCACTATTTGAACCCAACCCCACTGTATCCATTGAAAGTTGCTTTGCAGCAAAGTCGAAACTTGCCATTGTTCGAGTAGAGGGTTCAAAAAAAGCGTTCACTTGTGAACGCCCTTTATTAAATGCGAATTTATACGTCTTGTATTCACGAAACTTTCGAGCGACGTCCATTATTAACTCCAAATCTTTTGGAGTTATTTGTTCTACTGATAGGAGGTCAAAGAATGAAAGATCACGCTTATTGCGGGTTTTATCCAATTCTTTTTCTTCGGGGCTCATTAAAAACTTATTATAGATAAATTTGTGACAATGTCAATTTTACTTTCCTTAAAAAGGAAGTACACTCAG
>NVTG01000035.1 GCA_002401495.1 Candidatus Kaiserbacteria bacterium | reverse complement strand
TGGTGCCCCAGGCCCGCTCGTACTGCGCGCGCTTCTTGGCGCGGCCCGTCAGCTTCTTCTTCTTGTCCGGCTGCTTCTCCATTATTAAATGAGATATTTATTCCATCAGCGCTTGTACCACTCTTAACACCCTTAGCAATTGTATTTATTCTCTTTGAAAGCTCACTGAACTCATCAGGACTCATAGAAAGTGCGTTTTCTGAGTGTTTCTTAGGTATAACTAGAGTGTGTCCCAAGTTTGCAGGGCCAATACTTAGAAAAGAATACACTTCATCATCTTCGTATACCTTGTAAGAAGGTATTTCTCCTTTAACTATTTTACAAAAAAGACAGTCATTCATGAATCTAGTATATACAAATGCTACAATCATTCCTAATGAATGAACTGATAGACGAACTCTTAAAACAGCGCGGCATTATTACCGACGAAGAAAAAGAAAACTTTTTAAGTCCTGACTACGATAAGCACATGAATGATCCATTTCTTTTAAAAGATATGGACAAGGCTGTTAAAAGAATCATAAAAGCAATTGATAAGAAGGAACATATCGCTATCTATAGTGACTTCGATGCAGACGGTATTCCGGGCGGTGCTCTGTTACACGATGTCTTTGAAAAGATTGGTCACGAAAGTTTCACTAACTATATTCCCCACCGTAATGAAGAAGGTTATGGATTTCATAAAGAAGCCGTTAAAAAATTAAAGAAAAAGGGAGTAACGTTAATAATAACGGTTGATGTTGGCATCGCTGACATCGATACAGCAAAATACGCGAAGAGAGTAGGAATGGATTTAATAATAACGGACCACCATTTACCTGGGGAGAAACTACCAACAGCACTTGCAGTCATTAACCCACAACAAGAAGGTGAAACATATCCGTTTAAGGAGTTTTGTGGAACAGGAGTTGCTTTTAAATTAACACAGGCGCTTTTCATTGAAGCTAGGAAAAAGAAAAAGAAATGGATGGAAGACATTCCTGTTGGATGGGAGAAATGGCTTCTTGATTTAGTGGCGATTGCGACAGTTGCCGACATGATGCCACTAGTTGGAGAGAACAGAGTGTTAGTACACTACGGCCTTAAGGTCTTAAGAAAGTCCAGAAGGCCTGGAATAGGGGCGTTAGCTCGTAAACTGGGACTAAAGCAGGCGTATCTAACAGAAGATGATATAGGGTTTTCAATTGGGCCAAGAATTAATGCGGCAAGTCGTATGGGAGACCCTGAGAAAGCCTTTGAACTACTAACCACACACGACGACGTGCAGGCAATGGCACTCGCTCGTGAACTGGAGTCTCTAAATAATAAACGAAAGGGACAAGTTGCTAGCATTGTTCGAGAACTTAACGAGCGTTTTAAAGAATCTTCAAAGGAAAACGTGTTGGTTGCAGGGAACCCAAATTGGAACCCGGCTCTTTTGGGTTTGGCTGCTAACTCACTAGTTGATACCTACAATAAAACAGCGTGCCTATGGGGTAGAGACGGTACTGGTTCATTAAAGGGCTCATGTCGCGGTAATAGCTCAGTAAATATAGTAGAGATGTTTAGAAATTCAGGAGATGCACTATCACAATTTGGTGGTCACGAACACGCAGGAGGGTTTGGTGTTGAAGACGACAAGATACACACGCTAGAGAAAGCCTTAAACAAATCATATAAGAAAATAGCTGGAGAATTTAAGAGAGAACTAGCTAAAGAGGACGCGGAGTTAGATCAATACAAGATAAGGGAAACGCACTCTGCTCTTTTAAAGCTTTCCCCTTTTGGAATTGGAAACACAAAGCCCATTTTTGTTTGTAAGAAGGCATATATAAATTCAGTTGCACAATTTGGTAAAGAAAAGAATCACTTCGAAATGAAAATATCTAAAGAAAAGGAGGGACAGCCCGTTAGAGCGATTTCATTTTTTAAGACGCATGATTCTTTTACGGTAGAGCCTAAGGAAGGAGGAGAGTGCGACGTTCTTTGTACTGTAGAACTTTCTCGCTTTGCAGGAAGAGTGAATTTTGAATTACGCATTGTGGATATTAGATAAGAGACTTTTCTCGTAGGGTATTATGTAGATATGAATACGTTCTCTAAAAAGGAAGCTCTTTTATATGGATGGAATAGATTTAAAGAAAGGCCGCTATTTATTATTGGTCTCTTTGTTATTACAACGGTTATTTCAGCGGTAGTTGGGTATATGGCAGACAACGCTGGTAGTGGCGCAACAGAAGTTGTTGTAAATCTATTTGATTTTGCAGTACAAATTGTTCTTGGGATGGGGATGACATTGATACTTCTAAGAGTTTACGACGAAGTAGACACTGATTACACAGATTTGTTTGAACCACTTCACCTTTTCTTTAATTACCTTGTTATGACAATCCTAATTTTGATTGTTGTAATACTTGGTTTTGCTTTGTTTATAATTCCAGGAATTATTGCAGCTATTGGACTTTCATTTGCAGCGTATCTTGTTATAGATCGTGATTTAGGACCGGTGGAGGCTATGAAGGAGAGTTTAAATATCACTCACGGACATAGGTGGAACCTTCTTCTCTTTGGATTGTTAGTCTTTTTTATAAACATACTTGGAGCTCTAGCTTTTGGAGTGGGGCTTTTGGTAACTATTCCAGTTTCGGCACTTGCCACCGTTCACGTGTATAGATGGCTGCTTAATCCTCAGAAGGAGAAAGGAATAGAACTTGGATCATCTTCAAAAATGGTTGCATCCGTTGCAATCGCCATATTATTTGTTTTTGCAATACTACTTGTTCTTGCGTTCGGTGGAACTTCAGAGAGAGGAAGTGCTGAAAGCAGAGATATTCAGAGAGTTACTCATCTAAAGGAGATAAAGGCAGCAGCTTCAGTGTACTTTGACGCAAAAGGGTTTTTCCCAGAGAATCAGAGAGATTTAACTCCGGGATACATTAGTTCCCTGCCAAAGGACCCAGGTACAAAAGAGAATTATGCCTATACAATACTAGCGGGCGGTGTAGACTATGAGATCTGCACAACTTTTGAAGCAATAAAAGGTATTGATGGACTCTATTGTGAGTTCGGATTAGACCTTGGAGCAGGAGAGTAATGGAAAAAATAATAATTTATACAGATGGAGCGTCCCGTGGAAACCCAGGGCTAGCCGCAGTTGGTGCGGTTATTTTTGATGGAGAGGAGGTACTTGCTGAAGTGCGTAGTTTTCTTGGGGAGCAGACGAACAACTGGGCAGAGTACGAAGCCGTAGCCCAAGTCTTAGAAAAAGCACATGAGTTAAATCTTCAAGATAGAGAAATAGAGATTCGTTTGGATAGTAAGTTGGTTAGAGAACAACTTTCTGGAAATTGGAAGATAAAGTCAGATACTATAAGAGAGCAATGGAAGAAAGTTAAGGGAATTTCAAAAGATTTTAAAAACCTTAGCTACACCCATATACCGCGAGAGAAGAACGAATATGCTGATCGTTTAGCAAATGAAGCGATAGATAATCGATAAATATGCAAAGGTACGTGCTGATCAGTTTGTTAGCACTTTCTTTAGGAATTGCATTTCGCTCCTTCTATGATTTTGGATGGAGTTTTATTTTTTTATTACTTACTCTTAGTTTAGTCTCATTTTTAATAAAAAAGAACAAAGTACTATTTTTAATAGTAATAATCTCCTTTTCTTTTGGGGTTCTCAGAATGCATACAGCATCTCCTTCAGGAGACGTGTTAAAAAGTAGTGATTCATACACGGGAGTCATAGTTAGTGAGCCAGATGTTCGTGGCAGCTACACGAATCTATTTGTCTTAGTTGAGGAAGAAAAAGTTCTAGTTCGAGCGGACTCGTATCAAGAGTTTTTCTATCATGACGAAGTTATTTTTAAAGGAGATTTAGAAACGGTAGAAAACTTTGAAGGAGAAGGCGGTAGGGTGTTTAACTACCGTGGGTATTTAGCAAAAAGCGGAGTGAGTTTGATTAGTCCCTTTCCTGAAATAGAAATAGTTTCAAGTGAGAAGACTTTTGTGGGAGCACTTCTTTCTTTAAAGAAGAAATATTTGAATTCTATTAAAGAAAACATTAGAGAACCATATGCGGCTCTTGCCGGAGGCATCACAGTTGGTGAACAGCGCTCATTAGGGGAGAAATTAACTCAAGATTTCCGTAGGACAGGATTAATTCATATTGTTGTTCTCTCTGGATACAACATAGCAATTATAGTAATGGCAATTTCAGCTGTCCTTATCTTTCTGCCACCGAAGTGGCGCTCAGGAGTCTCAATTTTAGTAATAGTACTCTTTACTATATTTGTAGGGGCGTCTTCTACCGTTGTGAGAGCCGCTGTAATGGGAACTATTGGTGCTTTGGGCGTAATGGTTGGAAGGAGTTACGACGCCCTCCATGCGCTGTTTATAGCAGCATTCTTAATGTTGCTATGGAACCCCTATTTATTAATATTTGATCCTTCGTTTCAGTTAAGTTTTGTTGCAACCCTTGGATTGTTAGTTGGAACTCCGATATTACTACCGTACCTTGAGTTTCTTCCTAACAAATTTGCCTTAAGAGAGTTAACAGCAGCATCAATCACTACTCAAATATCAGTTCTTCCTCTTCTTATATATATGATGGGTGAAGTTTCGGTTGTGGCGCTCATTGTTAACCTAATTACTCTTCCAATTATTCCTCTTGCGATGCTCGGAGTGTTTTTAACAGGGGTCGTTGGAATGTTTAGTGGAGCGTTAGCTATGGTCTTTGCGTATTTTTCTGAAATGCTCCTTCGTTATGTAATATTTATAGTGGAGTCGTTTTCATCACTCTCATTTGCGACAGTTAAAATCCCGGAAATTTCGTTTTTGTATATTGTAGTTATGTATTTGCTTCTGTGGTGGTGGGTAAATGAAAACAGGCAACCTTTTTAGGGGCTGCCTGTTCTAACCGGGTGTGAATATTAAAAGTTTGGACGTCCGGTTTTTGGAAGTTTGTACTTCCAGCGATCAGACAATGTGTTCATGTCTGATTTAAACCATGGTTCGTCACAAACACCGAGAATCTCACCGACACGACAGTTTGTTGTGATTACGTCGCGTATTCCGTGTGCCTGAAGGTCACTTTCGGCGGTAATTTGAAGCAGTGTTCTGAATTGCATTGCTGCATCCGGATCGCTCACCTCAAAGTGATCACCAAACCTTGTGGCCAGCGTTGCCATGCCTGAGTACTTGGCAATGGCAGCACGTTTCTGGGTTTTAAACAATTGGTGCTGAAGCTCGGCCGCCTTGATAGCAACCTTTGCCCAGTGGGTGTTTATCCCGAAGGTGCGTTTTAAAGCGCTTTGGAATTCACCGACGGTTCCGTAGTTGTGCTCGCCCAAATATAGGGCTTCAAGAAGTTTTCCGCCCATCATCATCTGAGGGCTGGTTTGGTTCCAGTCTGTTGAAACACTCCGGAAGTAGTTTTTTAGGACGATCGCCGCATTAAGGTATTTGGGCATTAATATTCTCCTGTTGGTTACAAGGTGCTTAACATCACAAAAGTGATTACAAGACTTTAACATGTATTTATAATTCGTCAAATATAGTAAAACGGGCACCTCGTGAGAAGTGCCCGTTCAATTTCATTCCCACAGAAGTGGGTGGAGGCTATTCGGCAGCTACTGCCTTGACCCCTTGACCTTTGGTAGTAAGGGGTAGACCAGTAACATTGGTTTCGTCCAACAGGCCGTCGGTGATTTCTGCTTGTGCCAGCATCGCCGTCAGAGGGTTTTGGATCCAGATTTTACCGGAAACTTTCAGCTCTTCAGCTTTGTCTGTCAGGGCCGAAATCAGATCGTCAATGTCAGCGCTTGGAATGATGCTGTTTTCGGTAATTGTTGCCAAGGTACGCAGGCGCATCCCAGCCGTGGCGTCTTCAGGCGACAGAGCCTCAATCTGCTCAAGAACAGACAGATGAATTGGGGCCAACTGGATTTCTGCTTCGCCAAAGCCGCTTTCGATCTGGTGATCCAGAGCTTTGATGGTAGTAGCAAACCACTCGCGGTTTGTTTTACCAAGCGAAGTTACCTTTTTCGTAAAGGCCATCTTCAGGACGTTGATGCCGTCAGGCAAGAATGAAGTCGCCAAAACGCTACCGATTGTTTCCAGAACCACGGATTTATTCTCGTAATGTGGCTGGACGCTTTCGATCATGTATAGCAGGGTCAGGTGCGCCTTGAAAACGCTTGTCGCAAACAGCTGCGAGGTTGAATTCAGCGCTGAGGTTCCGAATAGGAATTGTTGCATGGTATTCTCCGTATGAAGCGGGGTATTCCCGCAGTTGAAAGGTTGGTCACTTGCTGGTCTCCAAAGGAGGGTAGTTAACCAATAACAAACTCGCACCTACCTAGGTGCGAAGTTGCAAGAGAATACCAGGTTCTCTATATATGTCAAGAGTTATTTCACCCTAAAAGGGCACCCAGTTTTAAGGGGTTAAATAGAGTCAAAACGACCCATTACAACACTCCAATTAAGGTTTGTTAGAAACGCTTCAATATGCTTTCCTTTTTCAGCTGGAAGATAGTCAACCATGTAAGCGTGTTCCCACATGTCCATAGCAAGAAGTACTTCAACGTCGGCCAATGTTCCTAGTTCATGATCAGTAGTCCATGTAACGTGTGGCGTGTTTCCCTTCTTGTCCCATGACAGTACGGTCCATCCGCTTCCTCTACTCATACCTACACTTTTAAAGTGTGTAATGAATTCATCCCAAGAGCCATATTTTTCGGAAAGTGCCTCTCCTAGTGGAGTTTCTCTTGGCTCTTCTGTAGCTCCACCTTCAAATTGTGGGAAATAGAATTCATGCATTCGCATTCCGTTAAATTCAAACCCCATTCGTCTTCGAACGGATTCAATGGCGAATTTGTCTTTTTCAGTATCAAGGGAGGCTATTTGATCTCTTAATACATTAATATGAGTTACATACCCGTTGTATAGACCAAGGTGCATGTCTATTTGCTCTTTAGATATTCCTTCCATCTCTGGAACGTTAAAAGTTTGTGCTTCGTATTTCATAAATATTTTTTATAGTATTAGTTGATATAGTGTACCAAATGTTAAGCAAACCATACATGCTTCTTTCGCTACTTCTTTTTGTAGTGATAACAATATGGACTCCTGTTATCAATTCAACTTCTAATGACTTAACAGTGACTTTCTTAGATGTAGGGCAGGGTGATTCAATATTGGTTGAAACTCCCTCAGGAAGACAAATTCTTATCGACGGCGGGAGAGACAATACAGTTTTAAAAGAATTGTCCAAAGCAATGTCTTTTTGGGATCGTAGTATAGCTGTTGTTATCGCAACACATCCAGATGCGGATCATATAGCAGGATTAGTTGAAGTTTTAAAAAGATTTAAGGTAGATACATATATTTCACCAGGGGTCTTACACGACACTCCTGCTACCAAAGCACTTTTTCGTGAATTAGAAAGAGAAAATGCTACTGAGATTTTAGCTCGTCGTGGGTAGGTATATGATTTTGGTGATGGAGTGAACATCTCGATTCTATTTCCTGATAGAGACGTGGAAGAATTTGAGAGTAATGCAGCGTCTATAATTTTAAAAGTTACCTATGGAGAGAATTCTTTTCTTTTAACTGGAGACTCTCCTAAGCACATTGAGAAATATTTAATTAGTCTTAATCCGGATGAATTAAAGGCGAACGTTTTAAAAGCAGGGCACCACGGATCAAAGACTTCAAGTGATGCTCTTTTTGTAGGGTTCACGGGTCCGCAGTACGCTGTCTTTTCAAGAGGGTGTGATAATAGTTATGGGCATCCCAGTGAGGAAGTCGTTAGGACATTTAAAGATTTTGGTGTTGAGACTATAGACACATGTCTGAAGGGAAGTGTTGTATTTAAATCAGACGGTAAAATGGTAACTATTGACAGATAGGTGGAATAGTAGTAGTATATTCTACATAACTCGCCCATCAACGGAGTGAGTAAACGAGGAGATGACTATGACTAGAATTCAGAACATCGACCAGTACATTAAAGCTTTGGGCGTGGTAAAAAACGCTCTGGGAATTATCATCAGCGTAGCTGTGGTAGCAGCCTTCGCGATGACTTACCAAAAGTCAGAAGCCGGCACTTCCATTTTCACAACCGTATCGGATGTGAAAACTCTGTCGGCTGAGGCACCGCGTAAAAGTGTGCGCCCAGAGGCACGGACACCGCATCTAATAAAATTATCAGTGGAATCCAATTCGTAGGATTTGCTGGTGCAGAGAAAAAGGCCAAGCATTGCTGCTTGGCCTTTCCCTTTGCCTTTAAATCATTCCAGCCTTCTTGAGTGTCTTGTATGCTCCGTTCTTATTGATAGTTTTAAGAGCTTTTGTTGAAACTTTAATAGTTATTTTTTTAGCAAGCTCTGGGATATACAGAGTCTTCTTTTGTAGGTTAACAAAGCGACGTATCTTTCCGCCACTGTTAAATTCCGTAGCACGCGTACGATTACTGTAGCGTCCTCCCATTTGAGACTTTTTTCCTGTCACCATGCATTCCTTTGCCATATAGTGGGGCATGCTAACATTAATGATTAGGGAAGGCAATATAATTGTCTTTGTGGAAATTAATCTTAATTTTTAAATCTAAACCTTATGGGCGTAGACATTATTTTTCTTATCGCAATATTAGTAGTTTCAGTTGTTATCCATGAGGTGTCTCATGGTTTTGCTGCTAATTGGCTGGGTGATCCAACTGCAAAACTAGCGGGAAGATTAACACTAAATCCTATAAGTCACGTTGATCCAATGGGTTCTGTTATATTGCCTGCGATTTTAGCTATTTCAGGCTCACCGTTTCTTTTTGGTTGGGCAAAGCCAGTTCCGTACAATCCGTACAACTTAAGGAAGGGAGGAAGATGGGGGGAATCTATAGTGGCTGTCGCCGGTCCCGCATCAAATATATTAATTGCACTCGTATTCGGTCTCCTTTTGCAGATGGGAATAATTCCAGAGAGTGCATCAAGTCTGGCTGTTTCAATTGTATTTTTAAACGTGCTTCTTGCAGTGTTTAATCTTATTCCAATACCACCTCTTGATGGATCGAAAATATTTTCACAAATATTACCTAGAAACTTAGCATTTAAATATGACCAGCTTAGGTCTTTGCTAGAGCATAATATTTTCTTAGGGTTCGGGATTATAATCCTGACGCTAATGATATTTGGTCCGTACTTCTTTTCATTCATTTCCTATCTTACTCATTTAATAGTGGGTGCTTAAGATATGTTGGAATTTTTAAAAAGAAAACCTAAAGAAGAGATAGGTATGGATAGAGCCGTCGGCAGATTGGCTGATGTTGAAGCGCGTATAAAAGGAAGAAAAGAAGTGGATCCAGTTGAAGCTGCTATGGCTAGTATGACGGAGGAAGCTCCGGTTGCTAACTCGGCACCAAAGGTGGAAGCCCCTGCCGTTTCACCTGAGATGAAAATGGAAGAGGTCTCTACACCCGTACCGGAGGTAAAAGTAGAAGAAGCTCCTGTTTCAAAAAAGTCTATGCCAAGCCTAGATAAATATAGAGAGACGCCGCCTGTGGATGAAAACGTTCAAACAAACGTTGTTAGTCTAGATAAGGCTAGAGCAGAACGAGAAGAGCCAAAAGTAATTAAAGATATTTTTGTGGAAGCGCAGGAAACAACAGATGCGCCCATTGCAGAAAATTTGAATAAGATTTCTGATGTAAAACCAATCGTGGTAGAGGGTCGTTCTTTGGCAGACAGAATAAAGACTGCTGAGGCCACAATGGGTATTATTGAAAAAACGATGGAGGCAGTAGAAAAAGATCTGCCAAAGGAAGAAAAGGTTCCGAATATTATTTGGGATACGGATCCAGGGGCTAAAAAGGAGATGGCTAAGCGAGACAAAGGATTGATTACTGACGAGGAGTTACACGAAGTGCTTGTTAAGAATCAAAAAGACGAACCAATGGTACCAATATCAAGACAGTTGGATGAAGCTCCAATAGTGCCTAAATCTAAACAATTTGATGGAGTTACAGGATCAATAAAACAATCAGAACCGTTAGACGTAAAGAAAATGAATCCGTCTACTGAATCAGTAAAGGTGGAGGAGCCTAAAAAAATATCAGAAGAGTCCGTGGAGATTTTGGACGATACGATGAGTAGTCCACTTAGGGAAGAGATAAAAAAAGCTATTACGAACGAAGAAGAGAGGGATCGTGTACTCAGGATATTGGATCAAGAGGAACTACGTAGAGCTCTCTCAAAAGTTCCAGCAAATAGTCCTATAAAAAAGGCAGCATAGCTGTTGCTTTTATCTCCGCATCATAGTATATTTTTGCCACTGCCCAGAGAGGCGGCTTTTGCATTATGGCAACAATAAATCAACTAGTAAAAAAAGGACGAAAAAACATCGCTAAAACAAGCAAGACGGTGGCACTTCGTCGTGGTTTTAATAGCTTGAAGAACAAGCCATCTAAGTACCCATCTCCATTTAAGAGAGGAGTATGTGTGAAGGTAACTACAAAAACTCCACGTAAGCCTAACTCAGCTATTCGTAAGATTGCACGTGTTCGACTTACAAACGGAATGGAAGTTACTGCCTACATCCCAGGAATGGGACACAACCTACAAGAGCACTCAGTTGTAATGATCAGAGGTGGACGAGTAAAGGACATTGGTGTTCGATACACTGTTGTTCGAGGACGACTAGACGCCGAAGGAGTTGGAGCTAGACGAAGCGGACGATCTAAATACGGAAACCCTAAACCTAAAGCAGAATAATTTTTTATGCGACGACCACTTAAGAAAAAGCACACAATTGTAGAAGACTCAGTATATGGGTCTGTTAAAGTAACCAAGCTAATTAACTACATAATGGAGCGAGGAAAGAAGGATACTGCACGAAAGATTGTTTACAGTGCCTTTGATATACTAAAAGAAAAAGGAGATGATCCTCTTGTTACATTTGAAACAGCTATTAAAAACGTAGCTCCTTTAATGGAAGTACGATCCCGTCGTGTTGGTGGTGCTAACTACCAAGTACCACGAGAAGTTCGACCTGAGCGACGTCTTTCTCTAGCACTGCGATGGATAGTTAATGCAGCTAAATCAGGAAAAGGAAATGAAATGTATAAACGACTAGCTGACGAGATAAAGAAAGCATCAGAAGAAGAAGGAGAAGCATTTACAAAGAAAGTTAACACTCACAAGATGGCTGAAGCCAACAAGGCTTTTGCACACTTCGCGTGGTAATAAAAAAGTTTACAAAAACCCGTCTTTAGGCGGGTTTTTGTTTGACATCGAATGGTTTTAAGTATAAAGTCTCTTTTAGAGAGGTCCGGGGTAGCTGATGCTGGGCCAAGTCATCGGGGACAGATCCTCTTTTGTGGTTGTCGAAAGACAAGATGCAATATGATGCTGCGCGGTGCACTGGGGCAGGGACTTTTTAGTCGCCTGCCCTTTAACCTTGCACTTTCCCCGTTTTGGGATACTCTAATGCCACGCTCACATGTTGTGGCGTTTTTATTTTAAATATAATTGCAATCGTTGCTATAGCTGCAATTACAATAATACCAAAGATCAAAAGCATACCACTAAGTGTCTACGATCTTTCTCAATATCATACCTGCCTGCGATCTAATA
>NVTG01000034.1 GCA_002401495.1 Candidatus Kaiserbacteria bacterium | reverse complement strand
ATGAAGAAAAAGAGAAGTATAATTATACTCAAGCTATCGAAGAAGAGGTTATTGATCCAGTAACAGAAGAAGTAATTAAGGATCTTGGATGGGAAGGAGTTACGCTTCGCGAAGAAAAGGCAATTGAGGTTGGAAATATTTTCCCACTGGGTACTAAATTTTCAGACGCTCTAGGGCTAAAGTTTAAGAACGAAGAAGGAAGGGAAGAATCTGTAATTATGGGCTCATACGGAATTGGACCAGCGAGAGCCATGGGTACAGTTGCAGAATTGCTTTCAGACGAGAAAGGTCTTGTATGGCCCACGGAAATAGCGCCATTTAAGTACCACCTAATTGTTTTAGATAACGGAAACGAGGAAGTAAGGGCGGATTCCGAAAGAATATTTTCTGAAATGGAATCACGCGGTATGTCTGTCTTGTTTGACGACAGAGACGCAAGGGCAGGTGAAAAATTCGCCGACTCTGATTTAATTGGAATTCCGAACAGAGTGATTGTAAGTGAAAAGACACTAGCTTCAGGAGAATACGAACTCGTAACACGTTCAACGGGAATCTCCACCTTTATTCATGAACAGGAACTTTTAAACGACTAGTCCTATGGAAAGGGTAGTTGCATTAGTAAAAAGTATATTAGGAAGATTTTCTGGTCTGATGTCTGATGATATTGGTATCGACTTAGGAACAGCAAACACGTTAGTCTACGTAAACGGAAAGGGAATTGTAATTAATGAACCTTCAATGGTTGCCGTTAACCAAAAGACCGGACAAGTGGTAGCTATAGGAACTGATGCTAAGAACATGCTTGGGAGAACACCCGCACACATTGTTGCAGTTCAACCACTGGTAGATGGTGTTATTTCTGACTTTGAGGTAACTGAAGAGATGCTTGGATATTTAATCCGAAAAGCCCAAGGCGAGAAAACTCGTCTGTTTGGTCCTCGTGTTGTTATCGGAGTTCCATCAGGAATTACTTCAGTTGAAGTTCGCGCAGTTCAAGACGCTGCAAGAAATGCAGGCGCAAGAGAGGTTTTCATTGTGGAGGAACCGATGGCTGCTGCAATTGGAATTCGGCTTCCCGTAAGAACTCCATCTGGATCTATGATTATTGATATTGGAGGTGGAACAACAGATATTGGAGTAATTTCTTTAGGAGGATTAGTTAACGCAAAGAACGTACGAATAGCGGGAGATAAATTAAATGAAGATATTATCAATTACGTACGAGCGGAATTTAAAATATTAATTGGTAAAAAAACCGCAGAAGATTTAAAAATTAAAGCAGCCTCTGTTAAGGAAGGAGATATTCCACTTGAAGGAACAATTAGAGGAAGAGATTTAGTAACTGGTCTTCCAAGGGAAGTTATCATAACTGAATCAGATATTCGCGAGGCAATTGGAAGCTCAATAGATAGATTAATCGACGCAGTTAAAGAAGTTCTGGAAACAACACCGCCTGAAATACTTTCCGATGTTATGCGAAGAGGAATCTATCTCTCGGGAGGAGGAGCTCTGATTCGTGGGCTAGGGGAATTGTTAAGTGAGAGTTTGGGAATTCCCGTTTACGTTGCGGATGATCCATTAACGGCAGTTGTACGCGGAACAGGAATGATTCTCGAGGATATTGATTTGTATAGAGAATTGCTAATAACACAAAGCCATGAGTTTTCACCTACGGAGTAAAAGACAACCACTAACTTTAAACAAAAAGGTATTTGTAACCTTTTTGACAGTGACAGTTTTTCTAACAGGCTTGAATGTATTTTTTGATGGAGTTGTTTCAAGTGTTGTTAGTTCTGGAATGGCTAATATTCCAAAGTTAGATGCTGGTTATCAAACTAAAAAGTCTTTGATCAAAGAAACTGCAGTACTTAAAGAAAGAATTTTGGAATTGGAGTTATATTCTTTAAACAATATAGTTTTAGACTCTGAGAATAGAGAGTTAAGGAGATTACTTAACGACACAAATATCGAAGTCGAAGGAGTTCTCTCCCGAGTTCTTTCAGACGGTGGTAAATTTCCATACGGAACAATACAAATATCGCAAAAGGCTGACAGAAGGCATATTGTAGGAAGAAAGGTTTTCGCTACACAGAATTCTCTCTTGGGTGAAATAGTAGAGTCCGGTAAATATGGAGCAATGGTTAAGTTAATCTCCTCTCCTGAAAATATAACCAATGTTTTAGTAGGAAGTGAGGATCGACTAACCCAAGTTGATCTTAGAGGAGTTGGAAACGGGAATATGGTCATAGAAGTAGCACGTGGAGTCGATATACGTTTAGGGGATCCAGTAGTAGCTTTTGGTGTTGAGAGTGCTCTTGTTGGATATGTGGGCGATATAGAGAGTAGTCCTACTAATGCTGCCCAATTGATACGAGTGGTTTCTCCATTGAACATAAGTACAGTTCGATTTGTGTATGTTCGCTAGAAATTTTGTTTTGGGAATATTTTTTGTAGGAGCTGCAGCAAATCTCTGGTGGATGATTCTTTTCTTTGGAAGCGTGTCACTAATATTACAAAGATCATATTTTGTTCTTCTCACTGGAGTAGTTTTTGATTTATGGTTTGGTCCACCGGCACTCTTTGTTGGATTTTATACACTAACCTTTGTTGTGGTAACAATTGTAGCTGAACAAATTAAGAAGAGGCTTTTTTGGGGAGTCTAGGTTGCCTCAGTTAATTTGTCCTATATTCTTAAGAAATGTTTAGAAGAAAAAAGTTTATCAAGCGACTAGATATCGATCCTGATGAAGTTCTTCTTGATGCCTTTAACCTTCCCGCTTTCGACACAGACCAATTTGAAGGAAGAGTAGAAAAATCTATTCATGGAATTGTTCCGGGGGCAGTTGGATTACTAGTATTTTTAATCTTTGCAATTTTTCTAGGACAAACTTGGAATCTTCAAATTAAGAGAGGAGAGGCCTTAGCTCTTCTTTCACAGAAGAATAGATTAGATCATGAAATACTTTTTGCTGAACGCGGAGTTATCTACGATAGATACAAAAACGAACTAGCTTGGAATATTCCTAATGAGGGAGAGGACATGTATTCTCTACGACAATATTTATCTGTGGATGGGATTGGGCACGTACTGGGCTTTGTAGGATATCCCGAGAAAGATAGAGATGGATTTTGGTGGCGCAGTGAATATATTGGAAAAGCAGGAATTGAAAACTCTTTAAATGAAATACTTTCGGGAACAAACGGAGTTCGCCTAATTGAAGTTGATGCCCTAAACAATATTCAGTCTGAAAATACTATACGCGCACCAATAGATGGACGAAATGTAACTTTAACTATAGATACAGCAATGCAGGAAGCACTTTTTGAGTCTATTAAAAACGGTGCTAGAAGTGCGGGCTTCATTGGAGGAGCCGGAATAGTTATGGATGTTGAAACGGGTGAAATACTGGCCTTAACTAGCTACCCTGAATATTCCTCACAGATTATGAGTGATGGATCAGATGAGGAGGAGATAAGTGGATACTTTTCTGATTACAGGAATCCCTTTTTAAATAGAGTAGTTCTTGGGGAGTACACTCCAGGATCTATTGTTAAACCCTATGTAGCAGCAGCAGCTCTCGCTGAGAAACTAGTCTCTCCATCCACTTCTTTTCTCTCAACAGGAGAGATACGTATTCCAAACCCATACTCTCCAGGGAACGATTCAGTGTTTCGTGATTGGAAAGCACACGGATGGGTAAATGTGCGCGAGGCTCTTTCAGTGTCGTCCAACGTGTATTTCTATACCGTAGGAGGTGGTTTCAAAGACCAGAAGGGTCTTGGAATTGAAAAACTGGCGGCCTACGCCGCACGCTTTGGACTTGGTGTACAAACTGGAATTGAATTTAGTGGAGAAGCCTCAGGAGTGGTTCCAACTCCTGCATGGAAGAGACAAGTTTTTGGTGAAGATAATCCTTGGAGATTAGGTAACACATATCACACTTCAATTGGGCAATTTGGTTTTTTGATAACTCCTGTTCAAGCAGTTCGCTACATAGCGTCAATTTCAAACGGCGGAGTCCTTCTTTCTCCGCATATAATTAAAGGGGCACAGGTAAATTCAAGTCCGGTGGGAGTGGATGATCAATATTTAAAAATAGTTCGTGAGGGAATGCGCCAAAGTGCGGAAACCGGAGTTGCCTCATCAGTAAATGTTCCAGGAATCCGTATGGCAGGAAAAACAGGAACAGCACAACTTGGAAAATCTAATCAATATATGAACTCTTGGGTTATAGGATTTTGGCCGGCTGACGATCCGCAATTTGCATACGCGGTAGTATTAGAAAGAGCAGCAGCCGGAACATTACAAGGCGCGGCTCCAGCTATGCGTAGTTTTTTTGAGTGGTTAGTTGAGTATAATCCTGAGTATACAAACGGAAATTATCCTGTCGAGTAAACCATTGTATTTACGCTTTTTGCGAGTATACTGTACGCCAATATGACTGATGAAAACGACACACTTTTAACACAAGAAAAGTTTAACGAATTTACAAAAGAGCTCGACCATTTAAAATCAACACGACGTCGAGAGATCGCCGAGCAGTTAGAATATGCTCGTTCATTAGGAGATCTTTCAGAAAATGCTGAGTATCAAGAAGCAAGAGAAATCCAAGGAGCAACCGAAGGAAGGATCAAACAACTAGAAGGAATACTATCTGAAGCAAGTGTAATTGATGGGAGTATAAAAAGCGGAGAAGTACACGTTGGTTCTAAAGTAGGTATTGTAAAGGCAGGAGAAAAGGAGATTCGTGAATATGAAATAGTTGGATCAGTTGAAGCAAACATGCGCGAAAGAAAGATTTCTCACATGTCTCCTCTAGGGACAGCAATGATGGGCAAGAAAAAGGGAGATGAATTTGAATTTGAAACACCAAGTGGAGTTGTGAAGTACAAGATATCTAAGGTAGGATAGACCTAATGTTTTGGGCAGACAAAATAGCAGACGACATTAAGGAAAAATTAACTGGTTCCCTTATCGTACGTGATGAAAAGACAGCAAGCGGGCGTGTTCACATTGGTTCCATGCGTGGAATTGCAGTGCACGGTCTAGTTACCGACGTTTTAAATGAAAAAGGGGTGGATGCCAAGTTTCTATATGAAATTAACGACTTTGATCCAATGGACGGTATTCCCACATACTTAGATCAAGAAGTATATAAGGAATATCTGGGAAAGCCTCTTATGAACATTCCAGCACCAGATGGTACGAGTGAAAACTTTGCCGAGCAGTACGCTTCTGAGTTTATCGAAGTTATAGAGCGCTCCGGATTTACGCCCGAGTTCTATCGCACAAGCGAACTCTATCTAAGTGGAAGGATGAACGAAGTAATACAGAAATCTTTAGAGGGAGCGGCAACAATTCGTGAAATATATTTGAAAGTTTCAGGTTCAGAAAAACCTGAAGGTTGGCTTCCAATACACATGATTTGTGAGAAATGTGGAAGTGTTTTAAATACAAAGACAACTGGATGGGATGGTAGTGAGGTTCAATACACTTGTTCACAAGAAGAAGGAGTTGGAGGTTCACACGGCTGTGGTCACGAAGGATCATCCACTCCGTTTGATGGAAAGGCTCAATTGCCTTGGAAGGTAGAGTGGGCAGCTAAATGGGTTGTTGTCGGAGTAGACGTTGAAGGTGCTGGAAAAGATCACTCAACCAAAGGAGGAGCAAGAGACGTTGCAGACAATATTGCAAGAAAGGTCTTTGATTTTAAGTCTCCTTACGACATTCCATACGAATTCTTCTTAATAGGTGGTGCTAAGATGTCATCTTCCAAAGGACAGGGATCTTCCGCAAAAGAAGTTGCAGACCTTCTCCCAAGAAAAATATTCCGTCTTGCACTTTTAGGAACAAAACCAAAGAGAGCGATAAACTTTGAATTAGATGGGGCAACTATTCCAACACTCTATGACCGATACGATGATATTGCAGAAAAGCATTGGGACGCGAGTGAAGATGATGATGCGCGGCTTTACGAATTAATTCACAAAGGAGAGGCTCCCGAGAGATATTATCGGATGAGGTTTTCACAAGTTGCCTTTCTTTCTCAAATGCCACACATAGATATTCTTGAAGAAGCTGCAAAAGATAAGGGAAGTGAGCTGAATGATATAGAAAAAGGAGAAATCCATGAAAGAGTGGATTACGCCCTTGCTTGGTTAAAAGAGTTTGCACCTGAGAGATATGTATTTGAGTTACAGAAAGGAAACCCAGAGTTTCAATTCTCCGATTTACAAAAGGATGCGTTTTCACAAATTGCTAAATACGTTTCTGATAATGAAGAGCTTGTAGGGGAGGATTTACACCATTTTGTTCACAGTATCCAAAAAGAGGGAGAGATTGACGCGAAAGAGTTATTCTCCGGAATCTACCAACTCTTCTTAGGAAGAGATTCAGGACCGCAGGTTGGATGGTTTTTGAGTGTGTTACCTAGAGAATATTTGACGGAAAGGTTGAATGTATGAAAGCTATAATCTTTGATTTTGATGGGGTGCTAATAGACTCTTATAGTTTTAGCAGAGGAATTGTAAAGAAAATAGGACATGAGGTTTCTGAGGAAGACTTTAAAGCACATCATGACGGAAACGTTTTTAAGGAGCCAAAAATACCGTTTACAGATGAATCAGCACAAGTTTTCTATGATGAATACATCAGTAAGGTGCATACTCAGTCACCACTATTTTCATTTGAAGAAATCGATAAACTAAGTAAAGAGTTTGATTTGTATATTATTTCTAGTAATGGTGAGGAACTTATTGAGCGATTTCTTTCACATTACGAATTGGATCACTTTAAAAGGGTTCTAGGGGCTAGATTCCATAAATCAAAAGTAGAAAAATTTAAATACCTATTTAAAGAATATAATTTAGAACCAAGCGATTGCGTCTTTATCACCGACACCTTAGGAGATATTCTTGAAGGGCATGAAGTAGGGGTTAAAAGCATAGCAGTAGATTTTGGTTTTCATGACAGAGAGAGGTTGGAAAAAGGAAGGCCCTACAGAATCGTTTCTAATTTTAATGAGATGATGGATGCAATAAAATCTTTATGAAATAGTTGGTAGAGAATCTTGAAAACCCGCCTCGAAAGAGGTGGGTTTTTCTATGTGGATAAATAAACCATTCAGTGGGAGTGTGTGTGCTAATATAACTCTTAAGTGGGAGAGAGTGGGAAAATCAATAATTATGCTTCTTGGAGAATACACACACACGATAGACGACAAGAAAAGGCTGACACTGCCAAAGAAGTTTAAAGACGCGCTCGGAAAGAAGTTGGTTATCACTCGAGGTTTGGATAATTGTTTGTTCATCTACTCAGAAAAGGAATGGAACATTATCGCGAAACGACTACGAGAGTTAAGTTTTGCACAAGCCGACACACGAGGATTCAACAGGTTTATGTTTTCAGGAGCGGCCGAAGTTTCAACCGACGGCGCCGGAAGGATATTGGTTCCAGATCATCTTAAGAAGTTTGCGTCTCTTAAGTCAAAAGTAATTTTGGCAGGAGTAGCGGACAGGGTCGAAATCTGGGATGCGAAACGATGGTCCGTGTACCAAGCCAAGATCGAGAGTCAGGGAGACGCCATGGCGGAGAAATTGGGCGAGATAGGGGTTTTATAAGCTAATTAAGTAAGACCAATTCGTTGTTTACATCGAGTTGCTGGAGGATTTTCCATAGTCATGCGCACTCAATATTATGCAATCCTCCAGCGGCTCGACGCCGACAACAAATACCCGGCACGTACCTGTTCTTTTACAAGAAGTACTTGATGTACTTGCAATACAAAAGAGTGACGTCGTATTAGACGGAACTCTGGGAGGTGGAGGCCACGCAAGAGCTCTCGCCGAGCAATTAGGTGTTAAAGGACATCTTGTAGGTTTTGATGTTGATGCTGACGCAATAGTTCGCACACGCGAGAAACTTTCAGGAGTAAAGCCCTCAGTAACCCTAATTCACGACAATTTCCGCAATTCACGAGCAAAGCTTGTTGAATATGAAATAAATTTAGTTGATAAAGCACTTTTCGACCTTGGTTGGAGTAGTGATCAGCTAGAAACTTCAGGACGCGGGTTTAGTTTTGAACGAGACGAACCTCTAGAGATGACTCTTTCAACTGAAGAAGGAATCTTAACTGCCTCTGAGATAGTTAATGAATGGCAGGAAGAAAGTATTGCAGACATCCTATACGGTTGGGGCGGGGAACGCTTCTCTCGAAGGATCGCAAGAGCAATTGTTGCAGCTAGGCCAATATCAACAACTAAAGAGTTGGTGGATGCTGTCTCTTCAGCTGTTCCGAGAAGAGGAAAGATAAACCCAGCGACGAAGACTTTCCAAGCATTACGTATTGCAGTTAACGATGAACTAGGTGCATTAAAGGAAGTGTTAGAAAAAATTCCTGAATTCGTTCACGAAGATTCAAGAGTTGCCTTTATCACCTTCCACTCACTTGAGGATCGTTTGGTAAAGCAAACGTTTCGTAACTGGCAAAAGGAAGGGTTGGGAATAATTTTGACTAAAAAGCCGATTCCTGCAAGTAGAGAAGAAGTAATCAAAAACAAACGCGCACGTAGCGCAAAACTAAGAGCATTTCAATTTAAAAATGAATAAATTAAAAACAGCAGCATTAATATGGAGACACGTTGAACAGAGGGTTTTCCTTGTGTTACTTGTCCTTACCGTAGGACTTGCTCTCCTCTATATATACTTTTTAGGAACTGCTGTAGTTAATGCAGTTGAACGAAAAGGTATTCAGCAAAACATTGCACAGGCCAGTTCGCAAATAGCTGATCTTGAAGTAGACTATCTTGAGAGGAAAAGTGGAATTTCAGAAGATTTAATTGGAACTCTAGGATTCTCTTCAATTGCTCAAAAAGAATATGTTGAGCGAACACGCTACCTTGGTCAGGCTAGTGCGCAGTAAAATGGCCGCAACAAAGAACAGAAATAATTTTAAATTAAGAACACGCGTCATCCTTGGCGCTATTATTTTTGTGGCAGCTATATTAGTAGTTCGCTTGTATTTTCTACAAGTTGTACACGGTGAAGAATACAGGACTCAAGCAAGTGATCAGTACGTAAGTGCTTCAGGTGGTTTCTACGATCGAGGTGCCATTTTCTTTAAAGACAAAGACGGTAGGGAAGTTAGTGGGGCTACAATCAAGACTGGATACCTTTTAGCTGTTAAGCCAGTTGAGATTGAAGATGCTCAAGCTACTTACAATAGTATTTCCCAATACTTAGAAGTTGATGAAGAGACTTTTATGTTTAGAGCAACCAAAGAGGGTGATCCATATGAAGAAATACAACAAAGAGTTGAGTCCGATGCTGCTAAGAAGATTATCGCCCTTGAATTAGACGGGGTGTTACTAATTTCACAAAGATGGAGATACTATCCGGGTAAAACTCTAGCCTCGCACCTTTTAGGCTTTGTAGCATACGACGGGGATGAACGAAATGGACGCTATGGTCTTGAGAGACACTTTGAAGACGTTCTCTCCCGTGGCGAGAGTAATCTATATGTAAACTTTTTTGCAGAACTCTTTACCAATCTTCGCGATGTTGTTTTCGTTCCTGTTGCAAAAAGAGAGGGGAGTATTGTTACAACGATAGAACCTTCTGTTCAATTACATTTAGAGAAAGTTCTTTTGGAGATGCGGGATGAATGGAATTCTGATTTCACCGCGGGAATAATTATGGATCCTCAGACAGGTGAGATTCGTGCCATGGCAGTCTCCCCCGCTTTTGATTTAAATAATTTTGGAGAGTCCGATGTTAGCCAGTTTGCAAACCCACTTGTTGAAAGAGTATACGAGATGGGATCGATCGTTAAACCACTTACAGTTGCCGCAGGATTGGATTCTAAAGCTATTACACCGGAAAGTACTTACAATGACCGCGGCTCCCTTACTCTCGATACATACACCATTTCAAACTACGATGGGAGAGCTCGTGGAGTAGTAAAGATGCAAGAGATTCTTTCACAATCTTTAAACACAGGAGTTGCATATATTGCAGATAAGATGGGCAAAGATGAATTTAGAAGATATATGTATCGATACGGTGTAAACGAAGAGACGGGTGTTGATTTACCTAATGAAGCTCGTAACTTAACT
This sequence comes from Candidatus Kaiserbacteria bacterium, assembly GCA_002401495.1. The sequence goes on along the minus strand of NVTG01000034.1, from coordinate 2,149 downwards.
GAAAACTTAAATTCTCCACGGGAAATTGAATACGCAACAGCAAGCTTCGGCCAGGGAATTGCACTTTCGCCAATTAATATGGTGAGAGCACTCGCCATATTACCTGACGGATTTTCTGAACAACCTCACGTAGTTTCTGCCATTCATTCCAAAACCGGAATTACTCACAAGATTGACTATTCCGACGTTCGTGAACAAATTCTAAGCCCAGAGACTTCTGAGGAAATTACTCGCATGCTAGTTAAGGTAGTGGATGAGGCTCTTCTGGGAGGCTCTGTGAAGATGGATCGCTATAGTATTGCTGCAAAAACAGGAACAGCTCAAATGGCGTCCCCCGACGGTGGATATTATGAAGATCGCTTTCTTCACTCTTTCTTTGGATATTTCCCCGCATATGATGCACAATACATAGTCTTCTTAATGAATGTGGAACCACAAGGAGCACTTTATGCGTCGCAGACACTTACCCATCCATTTATGGATATAACAAAGTTTCTGATTAATTATTACGACATTGCCCCTGACCGTTAGAGGACTATAATAAATATATGCTTAAAAATGCGCTAAAAGCGATCGTAATGTCGATCATCATACTTGAAGCCAGGATTGTACTTCTTAAATACAAGCCTCGAATAATTGCTGTAACTGGTAGTGTTGGTAAGACGAGTACTAAAGACGCAATTTATACTGCACTTAGGAGTTCCCTTTTTATACGTAAAAGTAGAAAGAGTTTTAATAGTGAGATTGGTATTCCAATAACAATAATCGGATGTGACTCTGGATGGAACAGTCCATTTAAATGGCTTAAGAATATCTTTGAAGGACTAGCTCTTATCTTCCTACCAAATCATTATCCTAAATGGCTTGTCTTAGAAGTAGGAACTGATCATCCTGGAGATATTAAAGCAGTAGCAAAGTGGTTAAAGCCAGAAGTGGTTGTAGTAACCGCATTACCTGATGTTCCAGTACACGTTGGAAACTTTAAAGATGCTGATGAAGTTGTGAAAGAAAAGAAGGAACTAGTTAAAGCTATGAGAAAAAATGGAGTTTTAGTTCTGGCGGGGGATGACAAATTAACAGCTGCACTTTCAAAAGAGTTTCCTGATGCGACTACCTATCTTTACGGTGTGGAGGCGCACAACGATGTGTCAGCTTCTAATATTAATTTTCAATATAAGGACGGTAAGTTGGATGGAATGAAGTTTCGCGTTGAGGAGAGCGGTTCTAGTATGCCAATAGAGATTAAAGATAGAGTAGGTCACCATCAGGTGTATCCTGTGTTAGCCGCATTTGCAGTAGCAAGAGCGCTAGACACCAGTCCAATTTCAGCAGCCAAAGCGCTTGTGAGTGAAAAAGGGCCAAACGGACGTATGAAGATTCTAAAGGGCTTTAATAACACTACTTTAATAGACGATTCATATAATTCCTCACCTTCTGCAGTAAGAGCCGCACTAACTACACTTAAGAAGATTGAAGTTAGTGGGAAGAAGATTGCGGTCTTAGGAGATATGCTGGAGCTCGGGCGCTATAGCGCCGAGGCTCACAAAAAAGTAGGTGTTCAGGTTGCAGGAGTCGCAGATATTTTAGTCACGGTAGGAACAAGAGCAAAGGGAATAGTTGAGAGTGCTAAAAAGAATGGATTTAGCCCAGCGAGAATATTTGTATTTAATGAGGGAGAAGCACAGAAGGCGGGTAAAAAAGTCAGAGAATTACTTGAAGAAGGCGACGTTGTCTTACTTAAAGGTTCACAAACTGGAATACGATTGGAGAAGGCAATCCGAGAACTTATGGAAGACCCTTCTCGTTCAAAGGAACTGCTTGTTCGACAAAACGAAGAGTGGTTGCGAATTTAGGACTTTAGGAGTATATTTCGGTTAGCAGTTTACCGCGTCGCTCTGTAGCCTCGCAAGACCTTTGCAGTTCTTTTTCTTGATTTGTGCCGGATGATCGGGGATTCATTTTTTAACCGAGACCGCCCCCAAGGATTTGCCCTGCAAAGGATCCATTCTAATTCGCCCGCTGGGCGATAAATTCCGTTGGCTTTCCTTCCTCAGACTCCCCCAGTCTAGAAGGCCAGCGGGGTTTTCTATTTCCAGCAATTATGTAAGAATGTTTGCCATGGTCCCATCGTCTAACGGTTAGGACATCG
>NVTG01000033.1 GCA_002401495.1 Candidatus Kaiserbacteria bacterium | reverse complement strand
AAAATACAACGGAGAGGTAATTTCTGCTGATTCCCGTCAGGTATATAAAGGACTAGATATAGCTACAGGAAAAATTACTGAAGAGGAAATGGATGGTGTTACTCATCACTTAATAGATGTAGCGGATGTTAACAAAAGATATACTGCAGCTGACTTTGCACGAGACGGACAGGTGGCGATAAAAGAAATACTTAAAAAGGGAAAGGTGCCAATAATAGCCGGTGGAACTGGTTTCTATATACAAGCACTATTAAATCCAGATGTATTAGCATCAATTCCACCTAACGAGAATTTAAGAAAAGAATTGGAGAAGAAGACTGAGAAAGAACTTTTAGAACAATTGAAAGAAATTGATGAAGAGCGAGCACTTAAATTAGGTGAACAGATAAATAAACGAAGGCTGGTTCGTGCAGTTGAAATTGCATTAACTTCACCTGAGATGTTTGAAACTACTCCACCAACAGAATATGAGGTTCTTTGGATCGGAATACAATGGAGCAAGGAAGATCTTGAGGAGCGAATTAAAGAGAGAACTGAACTACGTATTGAACAAGGAATGATTGAGGAGGCAAAGAATTTAGGTACCTCATTTGAAAGAATGCGAGAACTTGGTTTAGAGTATAAACATCTTGCTGATTACCTGGAAGAGAAGGTAACAAAAGAAGAGTTAATTGAAAATATTAATATTGGAGATCGGCAATATGCCAAAAGGCAACGTACGTGGTTTAAACGTAACGATGCAATAAATTGGTTTGAAAACAGTGAACTGAGCGGTGTAGATTCACTTGTAGATGAGTTCTGCGGGCGATGAGGGAATCGAACCCCCGACCGCGGTTTTGGAAACCGAAATTATGCCACTTAACTAATCGCCCGATAAACGCGAGTATAGCATAGAAAAACTCGAGGAATCTCGAGTTTTTCTACTTCTTTACTTCTTTGTGAGGTTTCTGAGCCCGGCACCACTTACAAAACTTGTTTAACACAAGTTTGTCTAAGTTTTCTCCTTTTATTCTACGTGACGTCCAGTAATTCGTACGCTTACAATCTGAACACGCTAATTTTTTTAATTTGTCTTGACTCATATGTAGCGCATAGATTAAACAATTGAACGCACTATGTCAACTGACGCTCCTCTTTCGCTAAAGCCCTCCCCTGTTAGGGTCTTCAATAGCGTATCAATTACAAGCCAGGCAACTAGAAGAATAATCAATCCAATAACCACTGCGGTAAATATTCCCTTTCCTTTTGTTATTTTTGCTTCATTCCCTCCACCTGAAAAGAAGAGCCAACCGGCGTATGCAAACATCACGGCGGAGATTATAATCCCGAGACCTATCATGAAAGTAAGTAGGTCCTGCCCAATTTGTATTAAGTCGTCAAACCCACAGTCTGCTCCATGGCAAGGCACAATACCCCCCTCGTGTCCCCCAAAAACAACAGACGGGATAATTAGTGCTACTCCTAAGATTAAAAAAGTAAGGGACTTCTGCATAGTCTAATGGTAGCACCTGTTTGGGAAAAGCAAAACCACCAACTGGCGGTAATGCGTTGATGGTTTACTGTTGTAGCATTTCACTTAAATCCAGCTTGGGATAATCCCTAGTGATCTTTCGTGAAATTAAGGAGCGCATTACTGCATCTCCTTTATAAGAAATTAGTAATCTCGTGAATTCCAGTTCGCGGAAGTAATCCTGTTCTTGGTTTACACCAAAATACAATTTTCCTTCCGTTAAACACAAAGCGTCTCGCAATTGTACTTGCGACACTTTCAGCTCTGTACGGAACCACGCCAAGAGATCTTTGTCTCTTTTGCTCATTTTACTGCTCCTCGTTACTGCCTACCGTTATTAAACAATATATTTGTAAAGTAGCAAGTCAATTGAATATTTGTGGGTTTTTGGTACACTCTCTCCATTGCGTCGATGGCAGAGTGGTCAAATGCACGAGGCTGTAAACCTCGCGACTTACGTCTACGCAGGTTCAAATCCTGCTCGGCGCACAGATAAACAAAACACCCCGTACGGGGTGTTTTGTTTAATTCACCACAGAACGAAGGTTAGGCGTTGACAAGATTTTCTATATGCGGTAAAACCTATATAGATTCCCACAGCCCTTAAGGAGGCAACACATGCGTATAGATATATCCGCACAACGCGGTTTTTTCAAAGCCAAAGCCTACCCCCGATTCGAAAAGCTTTTGGCTGGAGCGGCGGCCGGATGCATTTCAGTAGGAGCTACAAACGGCTCCGACCCGATTGACGTTCAAGTAAACCAGGTGTTAATGGCCTCTCATGTAGGTCAGTACATATTTACGTCTGGCGGAAACATTGAAAGATTCGGCGTAGCGCCAAGAGGTCGATCTTTAGTCACGATTGAGATTGATCACGTTGCCGAGCAAAAACAGGGACTTATGGAAGATTTACTCTGCCGTACTGCTGTTGCTCTGGTTGCCCACTTCTATAATGGTTTCTACCAGCAAAATTGCTGGCTAAAATATTATGGTGGTGAACCTGGCTCTAGCGGTTTCTGCGACGACAGATTCTCTGACGAAGCCGTCACAAAAGCACACGCCGCCGTTGAATCTTTCGTTAATGGCAACAGCCTGAAGGGCATCATGGCCAAGAAACTTATAGAAGCTCTTACCCCGAACACTAGCAAGGGATAGATAACCGCCTACTGGAGCCTGCTCTAGTAGGCGGCTCCTTTTTGCGTACAAGCCTTCTTTTTTACACTGCCACCGTTCTCCTAACCCTCTTCTTCCTTACACTTTTTTTAGTTGAATCAAATTTGAAGTCACCATCTTTCACACTCACCTTTACAGAACCACCTGCCATCATTCCATCTCTAACCATCATGTTAGCAATTGGCGTAAGAATATTATTTTGTATAAGTCTTTTTAATGGTCTTGCACCGTAACGTGGGTTGTATCCTTCTTTTGCAAGATGACTTAGTGCTGCAGTTGAGAGAGTTAATTTAATATTCTTTTGTAATAGTCTCTTTTGTACTATCTCTACCTGCATATTTACTATTTTCTTAATTGCTTTTTCTGAAAGTATGTCAAAGAGTATTATTTCATCTAGTCGGTTTAAGAATTCCGGGCGGAAGAAATCCCTTAATGATTTCATCACTTTATCTTTACTGTGTTCGTATTGTGCGTTTTCCCCTTGATCGTCAGTGAACCCTAGCTTGCTCATCTTATCTATATGTTCAGAACCTAAGTTACTTGTCATTATTACAATAGTATTTTTAAAGTTTACGACTCTACCTTTAGCATCAGTTAATCTTCCGTTATCTAAAACTTGAAGTAATACATTTAAAGCCTCCGGGTGTGCCTTTTCTATTTCATCAAATAATATTACGGAGTATGGTCGATGTCTTACCTTTTCTGTTAACGATCCACCCTCGTCGTGTCCAACATATCCTGGAGGAGATCCGATCATTTTTGAAACTGAGTGTCGTTCCATAAATTCAGACATATCTACTCGTATAAGTGCGTTCTCATCATCAAAGATGAATTCGGCCAGTGCTTTAGTTAACTCTGTCTTTCCAACTCCTGTTGGACCTAGTAGCAAGAAGGACCCTATTGGTCTTTCAGGATCTGCTATACCAACTCGTGAACGTTTTACGGCATTAGCTACCTTTAGTAGTGCATCATCCTGTCCTACTATTCGAGACCGAAGAACTTCTTCCATTCGGGATAGTTTTTCTATTTCGTCTTCAAGCATTCTTTGTACAGGTACTCCTGTCCAACGACTAACAACGTCAGCAATATCTTCCTCTGTAATTTCCTCTCTTAAAATTCTTCTTGAACTTTGCAATTTCTTTAATCTAAGAGATTTTACTTTTAATTCTTTCTCTAATTCAGGAATTTGTCCGTACCTAATTTCAGCGGCCGATGAAAGATCAGCAATTGACTCAGCAGCCTCAGCCAAAAGCCTCATCTCTTCTAGGTCGTTTTTTATCTCCTTAATTCCATCCAGTGTTTCCTTTTCATTTTTCCATTTAACTTCTAGCTCTCTAGTTCCTTCTCTCAACTCCGCTATTTCTTTTTCAACAGTTTTTGCCCTTGCCTTAGCTACTCTCTCTCCTTCCTTAACATCTTTCTTTAAAGCTTCGAGTTCAATTTCAAAACGCATTATCTTTCTGTGAGCCTCCTCTAATTTTGGAGGTTTATTCTCAAGAGAAATACGTAACGCAGATGAAGCCTCATCTATTAAATCAACAGCCTTATCCGGTAAATGTCTTTCTGTTAAATACCTACTACTTAATTCAACTGAAGATATTATTGCCTCATCAGTTATTCTAACTCCGTGGTAAAGCTCATACTTCTCTTTTAATCCTCGCATGATAGCGATAGCGTCTTCAATTGACGGTTCGTTTACATGAATCGGCTGGAAACGTCTTGTTAATGCCGGGTCCCTTTCAATGTGTTTTTGATATTCATTTAAGGTCGTTGCACCAATTACTCTCATGTCTCCTCGTGCTAACGCTGGCTTTAGCATATTCGATGCGTCTAAAGATCCATCGGCAGAGCCTGCTCCCACAATCGTATGTATTTCGTCTATGAATAAGATTATTTGTCCTTCTGAACGTTCTATTTCCTTCATTATCGCCTTAAGGCGCTCTTCAAACTCTCCTCTAAATTTAGTTCCTGCAATCAAGAGCCCAAGGTCTAAGGAAACCAGGTTCTTGCCCTTGAGAGACTCCGGAACGTCTCCACTTGCCATCCTTTGTGCGAGCCCTTCTGCTATTGCAGTTTTTCCAACTCCGGCTTCTCCAATTAATATTGGGTTATTTTTTGTTCTACGAGAAAGTATTTGAATTACTCTAGTTATTTCGCTATCTCTTCCTATAACTGGATCTAATTTGTTTTCCTTTGCTTGTTCTGTAAGACTTTGTGTAAATTTGGCAATGGCCCGATTTTGCTTTGGAGATTCGATGTCAGTAATTTTTCCATCCTTTATATCTTCATAAACCCCAACCACCTCCTCCTTATCAACTCTAAAACGCGCTAACAGCTCTGCAGTGTTACCAGGGTTATCTAATATAGAAAGTAGTAAATGTTCAGTGGAAACAAATTGATCTCCAAATATATCAGCTGTCTTAGGTGCGCCATCTTGTAGAATTTGTGCCAGTTCTGGTGTTAGATATAATTGATACGAAGTGGACATGGTTGCACTCGCCGTCGTTCCGTCCAATGCCTCAATCAAAGAATCTGAAAAGTGTATCGTGTCGATCTCTAATCTATCAAGAATTGAAAGTGTCATACTCTCGTCTTGCAAAAGAAGGGATGCTAAAAGGTGTAAGGGACTCACATGAGACTGTCCCCTTTCTATAGCTAGCTGGTGAGCTTTGTGAACAGCTTCCTTGGCTTTGGTTGTAAAATTATTAAAAGGCATATTTTAGTTTTCAACTACTTCAACCTCTTTCTCTTCTGGAGCTGCAATTTGTGCAAACGCCGCTATAATTGGTGCAAAAGAAGCCTCACTTATCTCTCTTGATACTCCTGTACTTAATCCAATCACTTCACCATCTACACTGATCAAAGGAGCACCTGGCGCCATTTTAGTACCGCTAATGCTAGTGTCTATAAATCCGCTTCCTCCTAAGCTTGTTATTATTCCTTGAGTTATACTTCCGCCACCAACGAACGCAACGGTTGTTTGTCCTAGATGTAATGGAGTTTCTGAAGCTTTGATTTCTTCAACTCCAATTCTTTCAGCTTCAACTTGAAGTAGTGCAATTCCTCTTGCTCCTCCTTCATATTTGATGCTAACTGGCAGAAATTCTTCTCCTCCTACATCAATTCCATATACAACATCTTTCTTTAGGGCTGAAGCATCCATTGCTAGAGTTCCTTGGTTATCAATAAATACTCCAAGAGATACAAACGCTCCGTCGAAGTTTCTAACCACACTTACGATTTTTGATTTATTATCTGCAATTGCTGCTGCAATTAGATCAGACTCTTTTATTATAATAGTTCTTTCAGTTGTTATAATCGTAGCTTGTTGTGCTGCTGGTGAGACTGTCTCGACTGTTCTCTCAACTACACGCTGAATTACTCTAGTTACGTCAGTTGGTGCCTCTTCAATTAAGGCCACTGTTACTATTCCTGTTGCAATGGACGTTACGAACGAAACGAGCATCGTTAAAAGTACTATTTGTGACTTATTTAGTTCTTCAAGATTCATGTTTCTAATAGTATATCAGTAGAGACTATTCTCCAACTATTTACCGAAATTTTGGAAAGTTCCAACTGCTTCAACTATTTTTTCTACAATTAAATCTACTTGGTTTATATTAGTATCTCTTCCAAACGATAGTCTCAGGGTGTTCTTAGAACGCCAAACTTCCCCTCCTAGGGCTTTAACTACGTGAGAGTATGTTTTGTCTTCTCTTTCAAGACACGCGCTCTTTGTGGTCAAAGAGAGTCCTCTTTGATCAAGAAACATAGACACGTATTCAGAATCAATTTTTGGTATTGATATGTTTAATATATGCGGTGTTTGTTTCTTAGAATCTCCGTTTATTACAATTCCTTCTATTCTTTCGGTAAGTTTTTTTATTAAATCTTCTCGAATTGAATTTAGTCTCTCGCTTTCTGCATCTTTCAATTCTTTACACTCTTCCAATGCCTCCGCAAACCCGGCATAGAGTGCTACGTTTTCAGTTCCTGGTCTCAGGCCATTCTCCTGACTACCTCCTCTTAATACTGGTGAGATTTTTACATCCTTTGCAATGTAGAGTACACCTACCCCTCTTGGTCCATACATCTTTCCAGAATCCAAGCTCATTAAATCAACACCTAAGCCTTTTGGGATAAGTGATTGGTATAGTCCTTGGCATGCGTCTATATGTAGCAGAATGTTTTTCTCCTTTAAAACTTTTGATATTGCATGAATCGGTTGCACTACTCCAATCTCACTATTAACTAATGCAATGGATACAAGTACTGTATTTTCTTGAATCGCTTCTCTAACGGACTCCGCCCGTATTTGTCCGTGTTCATCTGGTTCAGCACTAGTTATCTTTAGACCTCTTTTTATTTGAGGTTGGAAAATATCATTTACTGAAGGATGCTCAATTGAACTTACTACTACATGGATGTCGTTTATATCCACTCCCTTTTCTTCAAGATAATTAATGTGTCCAATTACGGCAAGATTGTTTGCCTCAGTCCCTCCTGAAGTGAAAATCAATTCACTGGACTTCACTTCAAGACATTTTGCAATTTTCGATCTTGCGTCATCTCGTACTCTTGCGGCCTCAAGTCCTTCAGTGTGCAGAGCCTGGGGATTTGCAAAAAACTTCGTGGCATTAACGTATGCTGCAAGCGCCCGGTTTGAAACTGGCGTTGCTGCGGCATAATCTAAAAATATTCTTTTTTCAGTCATGTCAGTATTGTAGTTATAGTTTTGGATATGTCCATGTTACAATCGGCAAATGTTAACATTATTTCAACTAACTGTAGTATCCGGTGGTGTTTTAGCCATATTACTTCTTTGGAATATAGTGCTTGAGTGGCGACTGCGAAGACTAATGCGTGGATCCAACGGGAAAAACATGGAAGGTTTTATGGCTTCAATTGCTCGTGACTATCAAGACTTAAATGACTTTAAGCAATCAATAAAGGGTGAGATTCATAATCTTGATAAGAGAATTGCTAAAAGCACCAGTAGTATAGGGCTCGTACGCTTTAACCCTTTTGCTGGAAGTGGAACAAGCAAGCCTTCTTTTGCCGTAGCTTTCCTTTCTGAAGACGGAAATGGTGTTGTTATATCAACACTTCACGCTCATAACAGTGTAAGTATATTCAGCAAGGATATAGTGAATTTCAAAAGCGAAAAGGAACTTTCCCAAGAAGAGACGCAAGCACTTGAAAAAGCAAGCAATTCGTTGCATACTTGACCAACTAAGTCGTAAGACAGTTACAAGGGCGCTACTTGGCGCTTACTTTTAATATGAGTACAGAAAATTCAACAATTCGACCACCCGTTATTGCCATTATGGGACACGTAGACCACGGTAAGTCTGCTCTTTTGGACTACATACGAAAAACTAACGTAGTTGACTCTGAGGCTGGTGGGATAACACAACATGTATCGGCGTATGAAGTTGAACACGAACACGAAGGAGAGATTAAGAGAATTACCTTCCTAGATACTCCAGGACACGAAGCCTTTGCCAAAATCCGCGCAAGAGGAGCAAGCGTTGCTGACATCGCTATTTTGATAGTATCAGCCGAAGAAGGTGTTAAGCCTCAGACATTAGACGCACTGAACGCTATTAAAAAAGCAGGTACTCCTTATGTAGTTGCGATAAACAAGATCGACAAGCCAAATGCCGATATAAATAAGACAAAATCTAGTTTAATTGAAAACGAGGTATACATAGAAGGTATGGGTGGAGATATTCCCTTCAACGAGATTTCAGCGAAAACTGGAGACGGAGTTGATGAACTTCTAGATACACTCCTACTAGTTGCAGAACTAGAAGAACTAAAAGGAGATGCATCTTTGCCTGCTGAAGGAGTAGTAATTGAGGCAAACAGAGATTCTAAAAAAGGAGTTGCAGCCACTCTAATCATTAAAAATGGAACACTTTCTTCTGGAGAGTTTATCATTGCAGAAAATGCCATGGCCCCCGTTCGTATCTTTGAAGACTTTGAAGGTAATACTATTAAAGAAGCCTCTTTTTCAAGTCCTGTTCAGATAATTGGATTTGATTCTCTTCCAAGTGTGGGAAGTACCTTTAGATCATACGAACGTAAAAAAGATGCAGAGCTTGCTCGTTCTAATGTTTCTTCAAGAAATGCAGTTGTATCACTTGATGAACATGATGAGCGTGTTTTGATACCTCTTGTAATAAAAGCAGACGCAACAGGAACACTTGAGGCAATAGCACACGAGATAGAAAAGCTAGGAAATGAACGAATACTGATAAGCACAATGGTTGAAGGAGTCGGAAACCTCTCAGAAGGTGACGTTCAAACTTCACTTGCCTCCTCAAACGATTCTCTAGTGATTGCGTTCAACGTTGATATAGATCCGGCAGCAAAAGACGTTCTTCTACAAAATGAAAAGGAGGTGCACTCCTTTAATATCATTTACAAATTAAGTGAGTGGCTCTCTGAGGTTATAAAAGAAAGAACTCCAAAGCGTGAAATGGAAGAAGACACAGGTGTTGCTAAAATACTTATGTACTTCTCTGCAATGAAGAACAAATACGTTGTGGGTGGTAAGGTGAAGTCTGGAGTAGTTAAAAAAGGATCTAAAGTTCGAATTAAACGCGGAAACGAAATAATTGGAGCTGGATCTATTCTAGGACTACAAAGCGGAAAGCAGGCAACTGATTCAATTGAAGAAGGCGCAGAATTTGGCGCACAAATCCAAAGTGATATTCAAATAGAAGTTGGAGATTCAATTGAAGCGTACGAATTGGTAATAAAATAATATGCAGGGACAAAGACAGCAAAAAATTTCAGAACAAATCGCACATCTTGCGGCGGACTTTCTTGGCAGAGAATCTAACAGGGAGTCACTAATAACTGTTACTAGAGCTAATATTTCTCCTGACCTTTCAAGGGCCACAATCTACTTCACGGTGCTACCTGATTCATACCAAGATGGTGCATTGGACTTTGCAAAAAGAAAAAGAAACGAATTTCGGTCTTACGTAAAGAAGCATACGCACTTACGAAGACTTCCGTACTTTGAATTCGAAATAGATTACGGTGAAAAAAATAGACAACACTTGGACACGTTGCTAATATAAGTGCCTGGCTCGGTGGCGAAGTAGAAACGCTGGGGTTTGCAAAACCTCCATGCGCGGGTGCGATTCCCGCCCGAGCCTCCATGCCGAGGTGGTGGAGTTGGTAGACACGAGGGACTTAAAATCCCTTGGCCGTAAAGGCCGCGCGGGTTCGAATCCCGCCCTCGGCACATTGAAAAAAAATAGAAATGCAGTAGTATAACCCTCACCGCCTATAGCTCAGTTGGTAGAGCAACCGCCTCTTAAGCGGTGGGTCCTAGGTTCAAATCCTAGTGGGCGGACACGTTTATGATAAGATAACGTAATTGCTGGAGTGGTGAAATTGGTATACACGTCAGTCTTAGGAACTGATGCCTTCGGGCGTGGAGGTTCAAGTCCTCTCTCCAGCACAGACAAGTAAAAACGCACCTTACCGGTGCGTTTTTACTTTTAGATTCCAAACGTACTTTTTATAATACCCAGTATTCCAAAGACGGACGCCATAATGAATATCCCTAATACTCCGTATATCATATGCTGAACCCCTTCGGATCTTTTATCCGGACTGTTCATGTTCATCATAAAGATCACGAGACCCCATGTGAACATAAAAACTCCCGCCGCGAATATAACTAATATTAGAGGATTAATTATTGAATCAACAATTGCGTCCATTACCTCCATGACTATCTCCTTATTTCCTTAGGTATAATTGGAGATGATCCTGTTACCTCAAATGTCTCTTGTAGTATTCGAATGATTCCCCAGATACTTACCATAACGAATATCGCTATGATTCCCATAAACATTGTGTTTATTGCCTTACTTCTTCCTTCTGAATCGTCAGACTTTAATATGTAGTTAGCCAATCCCCAGAAGAAATATAAAACAGCTAAAGCTAAAATTATTGGAATGATTCCGTTAATGATTCCACTAAATGTGTTTATTGTATTTCCAAGAGTAACGGCCGATGCTGTTGTTGGAACCATTACGGCTACTCCAGTTAATATAAGTGCGTTTATTTTTTGCATTGTATGTTAATAAAACTAATAAAATACGTTTGAATGTACTTACCTATATGGTAGCACCGTTACTAGTGAGTTTAATATATTTTGTGGATATCGTTAAAGACCACCAAACAAAGTTGACTGTAGTATTCGAATGATTCCCCAGATACTTACCATAACGAATATAATTATGACCCCCCATAACATAGAATCCTTCAGTTCCTTTTTCTTTTCCGAAGAGTCTGCATCGTAATTGAATAGGCTCGAAGCTACTTTCCAGAAGAAAAAGGCAAGAGCAAGGCTAAACAAGGCAGTAGTTGCCAGATTTAATAAGTCCACTGCACTATAGGCGAGTTCTTTAAAGGTTTTTGCTGCTGCAAATGAGACTTCAGCACTTAAAAGAAAAATAGTAGTTAGGAGAAATAATTTTTTCATATTAAACAGCTAGAATTGGATCAATTGTCCCTTTAATTAAAGTAGCCAAAGCAAACGCACCAAGAAGTAGAGCAACACCTATTATTACCCACAGCAGGTTACCTTTTGCCTTGGTAAGTTTATCTGTGTTTCCTCCCGCCATTGCAAACAAGAATCCTGAATACACTATAAACAAAACTGCTACTGGAAATAATATTTGTGTAACTACATTCAAGAAGGCCTCTGTGAAGCCCGCTACGGTATCTAGGCCCTTGCATAATGGGTTTTGAAACCCTTTCCCTACTCCTCTAGCACAAGCCGCAGAAACAACTCCTGGAAAGGATAAAAGAAACATAGAAATAGAGAACAATATTTTTTTCATATAAATATAATATCACTTTTTATACAAAGCGTATAAAAGAAATGCGGATATAACTATTAAAAGTGCAGACGAGGTCAATCCACTTAAGGTGTTACCAACAAGTTGCGTGATAGCCCAAAGAGATAAGAAAACGGTTCCTCCTATTAGTGTAGTGAGCGCCATTGATTTTGCCTTCGTAAGACCTGCAGAATTACCTCTTGCTGAAATAAACAAAAACCCCTATTACATGAAAGATGGTAAAAAGAAGAAGCTGACAAAGAAGAGTTTATTTAGAGGGTTAAGTTAGAAGCAGACAAGATTGTTAGTTCTCGTATAAATGAAGATAGCTTTTAGTCTGTTCAGAAGTAAGAATTTTCAATTACTGTTAGATTCCATTCTCCAATTCGAATCAACTTGATCTATTCCGATCAGAAGCAAACTCCTCCGAAATACAATAAAGTGAATAAAACTGCTTACCTATCTCACGATAGAAGCATGAAGCTTTATGATGATGCCGAGAAATAGCGGGCAAAGCATGCCGCTAAGTCTTAAAAGAAACTTGAGTTGGAAACAAGTGTAATGTCAACTCCATCACTGTGTAAAAAATCGCTAAAAATAGCAACTTCGCGTAATAAGTCTCCTTTACATTAGCGATATCATGTGGAGTAGGAACATAGATCTTAGAAAATGTCTAAATTGAAAGATAGAGTATAGTCAACAAAAGAGAAATTTGACTTTACTCCCCGTATCGAACTTAGCTAGAGATCAGTAAGAGGTCCTTCAACCAGATCAACAGAAGATTTCTTTTCTGCTAATGTATTATGGAAATAAAGAATTGATTCAAGAACTAAATAAACGAAAGAAAACAGTTTGCTTTCTGAGTCTGTTGAATGT
>NVTG01000032.1 GCA_002401495.1 Candidatus Kaiserbacteria bacterium | reverse complement strand
GCTTGGATAGATTCCCACAAAGTAAAATATACAAGGTAACTCTATGCTCATATATTTCACCAAACGTATGAAATCCATCAAAAATTAGGTTAGTTTCGTTGACGCCGCCAAGGTTTTCGATAAGCTTATTAATACCCTTAATACTGTTCATGACTTAAGTATATCACCCATAAAACCTTGCCAATATAGGCAAACCGTGCTATATTTCCTCTACGTCCGGATACTTTTCCGGGCATATTTATATCATGCTTACAAAACGAAAAAAGGTAAACGCTTTAAAAAAGACACAACGCCACGATGGTGACACTGGTTCACCTGAAGCACAAGTTGCTATTTTGAGTAAACGAATTGAGGAACTTGCTTCACATTTGAAAGCAAACCACAAAGATAATCACTCACGTCGCGGACTTTTGCAAATGGTTGCAAACCGACGTAAACATCTTAAGTATTTAGAAGGTAAAGATACTAAAGCTTACGGCAAACTTATTAAAGCTCTAGGATTAAAGAAATAATCCAATGAAAAGTGCGCCTCTGGCGCATTTTTTGTTATGATATTTATACGGTCGATTTTTTATAAAGACAATATATTTTATATATGACAGTTATTAAACATGAAGGTCAACGCGTTGGTGTTTTTATAGACACACAAAACCTATATCACTGCGCGAAGAACCTATACAAAGCCAAAGTTAACTTTGGGAATGTATTAAAAGAAGCATTAGCAGGAAGACAACTTGTTCGCGCTCGCGCGTACGTTGTTACAACCGAATCAGGAGAAGAGGCTAGTTTCTTCGAAGCCATGAACAAACTTGGAATCGAAATTAAAACTAAAGATCTTCAAATCTTTTTTGGTGGAGCTAAAAAAGCAGACTGGGATGTTGGAATGGCAATTGATGCCGTTACTCTCGCACCAAAATTGGACGCGGTGATCCTAGCAACAGGGGACGGAGACTTCATTCCTCTTGTAGAGTACCTACAACAGCATGAAGGATGCCAAGTGGAAGTAATTTCATTTGGAAAATCGTCTTCAAGTAAATTGAGGGAAGCCTGTGACGATTTTATCGACATGGACGACGACCCAAAGAAATATCTTATATCTTACAAAGGCTGGAAGATGCCAAGACTTAAGAGATAAACTAAAAAGCGACCGTAACTGGTCGCTTTTTAGTTTATAAATAATTCCGAAAAGGATTCTCCTTCGTTTAAGAGTCTAATCGCTTTAGCAAATAGTGGTGCTACTGAAACAATTCGTATCGTTTTGGAATTCTTTGCCTCTTCACTAAGAGGAATAGAGTCTGCTATAACAACTTCATCTATTGGACTCTCTTCAAGTCTTTTAACGGCACCGTCTGAAAACAATCCGTGTACTGCAACGGCAACTATTCTTTTAGCTCCCGCTTTCTTTGCGGTTTCTGCACACGCGATAAGAGTCCCGCCACTATCAATCATGTCATCGACTATTAATACGTCGTGGTCAGCCACTTCTCCTGCAATATGAATATCTCCAACCTCTCCGGGCTTTGGTCGTCTTTTGTGGAAGATAACAAGTTCTGCAATTTCGTCTGTTTTTTTATGTCTTGCGATCATGTCGGCATATTTTCTCGCTCTTGTTACTCCACCAGCGTCGGGTGACGCTATAACAAACTTGTCTCCGTTAAATAGCTCGGCAAGTTCAGGAATTAGTTCGTATGCTGCGTACAAGTGATCAGGAATAATAGGCCTAAACTTCTCAGCTGTTGCTGAGGCGTGTAAATCCAAAAGAACTACTCTGTCTGCTCTTGAAATTTTAAGAACTTCTATCATGTCTTGTGCACTAAACGGAATTCGTCCCTGATCTTTTCTTTCTTGCCTGTTATATCCAAGGTAGGGAATGACTAATGTCACTCTTCCGGCTGAAGCATCTCTTAAGGCTGATCCTAGGAGCATCATTTCCGTAAAGTTTGTTACAGGAGGGTTTGTTGGGTTTACAACAAAAACATCCGCACCGCGGACGTTATCATAAACTTCAATTCTCGTTTCTCCATCCTTGAAAGTAGAGATGAGAGCATCTCCTCTTTTTATATTCAACTTCTCACATATTGCATCTGTCATGTCTGATCCAGCGTTACATCCGAACACTCGCATCGTTCCGTAATCTTTCATGCATGAAGTCTACCACCATTGGCGTGCTGATAAAAGTTTGGTAAAGTGAAACCAGTTACTAATTAATTGTGGTGTTTAGATACCCAGTGATGCACATTAGTGTAGTACTGCAATCTCAACATCACCTAAAAAGATATGCAAAAAAAAGAATACACGATTGAGATAGGAGGTAAGACCCTTACCGCTCAATTTAACGACCTTGCAGACCAAGCAAGTGGCTCTGTACTACTAAGTTACGGGAACACGGCTGTAATGGCTACCGCTGTAATGGGTAGAGAAAAAGAAGGAATGGGATATTTCCCACTTTCTGTAGAATTTGAAGAGAAGTTTTACGCAGCTGGTGCAATTTTAGGTAGTCGATTTATGCGTCGTGAAGGACGACCGTCAGATGAGGCTATTTTAAGCGCTCGAGTAATTGATAGAACAATACGACCACTATTTGATCACTCTCTAAGAAGAGACATTCAAGTTGTAGTGAGCGTTTTAGCAATCGATGAAGACGATCCAGACGTACTTGGAGTAATAGCAGCATCCCTTGCACTTTCAACTTCAGACATTCCATGGGCTGGACCCGTTAGCACTGTTCGAATTGGACTAAAGAAAGATTCCGACGAATATATAATCAATCCAACATACGCACAACGAGAGAACGACCTATTGGATCTTCTAGCTTGTGGTAGAGACGGAAATGTAAACATGATTGAAGTTGGAGCCTTTGAGGTTCCAGAAGAGAAAATAACAAAGGGTCTAGAAATGGCCGTTGGTGTATTTAATGATCTACAAAAATGGCAAGCGACAATAGTTAGTGAGATTGGAAAAGAAAAACAAGTCATTCCTACTAAAGAGGCAAGTGATGACGTTAAAGAATTGTTCAAATCTGAAATAGAACCAAAGATGAGTGAGTACGTATTCGGTGAAAAAGGAGCGTACGCCTTAAAAGACGAATGGATGACAATTGCTAAAGAGAAATTTCCGGAAGAGACAACGAACGCAGGCGACTACTTTGAAACTAAAGTAGACGAAGTGGTACACATTGAGGCACTCGAGAATGATCGTAGGCAAGATGGACGTTCTATGGACGAACTTAGAGACATATACGCACAAGCAGGTGGCGTGTCTGACTTAATTCACGGAACAGGTATCTTCTATCGTGGTGGAACACATGTTTTTTCTGCCCTAACACTAGGAGGGCCTGATGATGCACAACTTCTTAACACAATCGAGAATCCTAATTCAAAGAAAAGGTACATGCACCACTACAACTTCCCACCATTTTCCGTTGGTGAAACCGGAAGAGTGGGTGGATTCAATCGACGAATGATAGGTCACGGTGCACTAGCTGAAAAAGCACTCCTTCCCGTTCTTCCAAGCAAGGAAGACTTCCCATATTCAATTCGAATTGTTTCTGAAACAATGGCGAGCAATGGATCTTCTTCGCAAGCAAGTGTTTGTGGATCTACTCTTGCACTTATGGACGCTGGAGTTCCAATAGTCCGTCCAGTTGCAGGAATTGCAATGGGTATGATGAGTAACGAAAAAGGGGATTATAAAATCCTTACAGATATTCAAGGACCAGAGGATCACTTTGGAGATATGGACTTTAAGGTTGCAGGAACAACTGAGGGAGTTACTGCCGTGCAAATGGACGTAAAGGTTGCAGGAGTACCTGTAAGTGTTCTTGGAGAAGCGTTTGCTCAAGCAAAAATCGCCCGACTAGATATTATGAAAGTTATGACTGCGGAAATTGACTCACCAAGAAGTGATATAAACGCACGCGCTCCTAAGATAATCTCTCTAACCATTAAAGAAGACCGGATTGGTCTTGTTATCGGCCCCGGAGGAAAAACAATTAACGGAATTAAAGACACAACGGGCTGTACTGAAATCTCAATTGAAGATGATGGAACCGTTTTTGTTACAGGACAAGACGGAACAGCAGAGTTAGCAGTGAAAATGATCGAAGAGTTAACTCATGAATACGTTCAGGGAGAAAAGTTCGATGGAGAAGTAACTAGAATAATGGACTTCGGTGCCTTTGTTAGAATTGGTGCAAATACAGAAGGTCTTGTTCATATTTCAGAAATTGCTCCGTTTAGAATCAACAATGTTACCGATGTTCTAAAGGAAGGTGAGCGAGTTCCTGTTATAATCAAAGAGATTGACGACAGAAAGAGAATCAATCTCTCAATAAAAGATATTGATCCAGAGTTCGCGTCAAAGAAAGGTCTAAAGCCTGTCGAGAACAATGCCAAAGAACAACCAGAAAAACGACGAGAGTAATTCGCCGGATATACAAACTCCAGAAAACGCTTTAAACAAAGCGGTTGTTCGAACATTTAAAGGTGACATACAAAGTAGCCTTGGAAGTGATGCAGAAAAGGTAGTGGACAGCCTTGTTCCTAAGAAGGCTTCAAAAGAAAAGGAAGAAAAGAAAGAGGAAATTCCTCGTGAGAGAAACAAAGCTATCGTCCATACCTACAGTGACGATGTAAAAAATCTAGTCTTAAATAAAAAGATGTCCATGGTTAGGATGGCAGCTCTAGAAGGGGACAGAAAAGGTAGCGCTCCTATTATTCCAAAAAGGAAGAGCGGTTTCCTTAAAAAAGCTCTTATGGGACTTATGTTTGTGGCACTAGGCTCTACGATTTTAGCCGGGGGATATTATGCCTACATATTAAATGAAGGTGGTCCTCAAAAATTGAACCTAGAACCTGCGATGTTCTTTGTAGAATCAAGAGAAAGAATTGATATAGAAGGGAAAAACTCAACAAATCTTTTAACTCTTCTTGCTGCTATTAGACACTCCTCTTTCTTTACTCTTGGTTCAGTCACAGAGTTTTATATCACTCAACCAACTGAAAATGAAAAGGGGGAAGAAATACGCACACACTTAACTGTTCAGGAATTCCTTACCTTCTTAAATACATCAGTTTCGGATGCTTTTATAGGATCTTTGGAAAGAGAGTACATGATCGGTATGCATGTTACTGATGATGAAAACGTTCCTTTTTTGGTTTTGAAAACTAATTCATATGGAGTGGCCTATGCCGGAATGCTTGAGTGGGAAAAAAATATAGAAAGTAATCTATCTCCGTTCTTTAGCCCAGAAGGAAGGTTTGTTAAACCGGCAATTAACGTAGGTGGCAGCCAATTTACCGATACTGTTATAGAAAACGCTGACGTTCGCATATTACGTGATTCAAGTGGTGATATACGTCTCTTTTACTCATTTATTGACCGCGGAACTATAGTTATAACAAGTCATACCAGAACTCTTAGAGAGGTAATTAATCGATTTAGATCTAACTAGCTTGTTATAAACCTTAGTGTATAGTTATTCTTATATGGTAGATAAACGAACATTAAACAAGCTAAAAGCGCGTCTTGAACAAGAAATGGCGACTTTAGAAATTGAGCTTACCGACATCGGGAAGATTAATCCGAGCAATCCTCACGATTGGCATGGAACTAGTGGTAACTACGAGACTGGAACAGCAGATGCGTCAATTTTGGCAGATCGCTTTGAAGAAAAGACAACAAATGAAGGTATTGTTACTGAACTTGAAACACGTTTTAACAACGTAAAAGAAGCATTGGATAGAATGAAAAAAGGAACATACGGTGTATGTTTAGAAGACGGGATAGAGATACCTGTTGCTCGACTGGAGGCTAACCCCGCAGCGTCAACTTGTTTAGAGCACGCTGACTAAGTTAGCCTGAAATGTATACCTTCAAAAGAGGTATTACTAGGTAGATTATGTTCCAAGCAACAGCTACTACAATATAAATACTTAAGAAAATAACGGCAAGTCTATTTAATAATTTAAGAACTCTCTTAATATCAAAATCCATAAGGTAAGTATACCCTAACTAGAAAGGATTCTTCGCTCCACGAATCTCAAAGTGAACATGTGAACCGGTTGAACGACCGGTTGTTCCTACGTAACCAATAACTTGTCCTCGAACAAGGCTTTGACCACTAAATACTATGTTTCTAGAGTTGTGTGAGTATAGGGTCTGTGTACCATTTGAGTGTTCTATTACGATATATTTACCGTAACCACCGTTCCAACCACTGTTTTTAGAGATTATAACCTTACCTGCGGCGGCTGCTAATATTGATGTTCCGGAAGGTGCTGCGATGTCCACGGCATTATATCCGTGTATACCTTGAGTCTTTGTTCCCCCTGAAACAGGACGTATGTAATACCCGCTATATGAAGGAACGTTTGTTCCGCGAACCGTAGTTGAACCTCGAGAGTACCTACTTTTCGCCACACTTACAGCTGCCTTAGGTGCTGCTAGCTCACCATCTGGAATGATAACCTCAACCCCTGCGTCCAGTAGTTCATCAGCTGCGTAGCCATTGTATGCAACGGCTTCAGTAAGATCTCCTCCATGCTTTTCAATAATGTCTCGTAAAGTTCCTCCGCTTTTAACAGTATATTTAATACCTGTTACTGGAAGAATTACCAACTCTTGGCCTGGTTGAATTGACTGACTTCGGGAGATGTCGTTACCCCATCTAATTGTATTAATTGAAACATCAAACATCTCAGCGATGTCTCCTAATGTATCTCCTGGACGAACAATGTAGATACTAATTTGTCCTCCGTTTCTACTTGAAACTCCTTCTTCAACGTCGGCGGATGATCCTACTGGTCCTGATGAGGGAAGTAGGGCAGAGTCGTTAACAATTGTAATATCACCTCCTCCTTTTGAGGGGTTTGGGTCTATGTTTTTAGCAGCTTGAGGTAGTGGGATGTTCTGAGAGTTGTATGTAATTTGCTCCACAGTAGTGTATGCAACCGTATTAGATGATAGGGATGCAAAGACACCAGTAAAGAACCCAGCGTGCACTCCCGCGGGAAATATGAATGATACCAACATTAAGACTGATACGGCGCTACGCCATATTGCAGATGGTATTTGTGTCATCTGATCTTTTACGCCTGGGCGTAAAGAGGGCTCAGAATCCTGATTGTTAGATATGATAAGTCTAATTATGTGCCCATATATAAATATATGGAAAGGGTTTCAAATATTCGAGACACTCCCTTATAAACACTGTACCCACTACGCACAACTGCGCAATAGTCCTGAAATACTACTGGGGATAGGGTATTTGTCAAGGGTTTTTGGGTCCTAGATTTAACGTGGTATAGTTCCCCAAATGAGTGATTTTAACTTAAATTCAAGACAACAAGAGGCGGTAAATCATCAAAAAGGACCATTAATGATTCTAGCCGGTGCCGGTAGTGGTAAAACCCGAGTTATAACCCTAAGAATACTAGAATTGATAAAGAAAGGAGTACCTCCCGAGCAGATTTTGGCCGTTACTTTTACAAACAAGGCAGCTAAAGAAATGAGAGAAAGGGTTCTAGATTTAATAAGTGAAGACAAGGATATTAATAGACCTGTTCGTGCCGGTCTTCCTAATCCGCACATCTCTACGTTTCACTCACTTGGAGTTTTCCTTCTTCGTGAAAATGCAAAGGAATTAGGACTAAAAAGACACTTTTCTATCTTTGATAGATCAGACAGCATGCGTGCAATTAAGCTTTCTATAAAACAAATGGGGCTGGATCCCAAACAATTTGAGCCACGTAGTGTATTAAGCACAATCACACGGTATAAGGCTGAAGGAATAACCTCTAGCGAGTTCCGAGCAGACATCAGCGACACATGGAAACATAGCGTAGGCAGAATATGGAATGCCTACCAAGAACGACTAGATAAAGAAGGAGCGCTGGACTTTGACGACTTACTACTACGAACGTATATATTACTCCGCGACAACAAAGAGGTTAGGGAGCGTTGCCAAAATCGATGGTCTTACGTTCATATTGATGAATATCAAGATACAAACCGTGTTCAGTTTTCAATAACTCAACTTCTTACCAACAAAGAGAACAATATATGTGTAGTGGGAGACATTGATCAGAACATATACTCATGGAGAGGAGCTAACTTAGAAAACCTACTAACATTTGAAGAAGAATTTCCTAAAACTACTCTTATCACACTAGAGGAAAACTATCGCTCAACAAAAAACATACTTTCTGCTGCAAACAACGTGATTGAAAAGAATGTCAGAAGGAAAGACAAGACTCTTTTTACAGAAAATGATGCGGGAGAGCTTCTTGGTCTATATAGTGCATACACCCAAGACGACGAAGCGCGCTTTATAGTAGAAAAGGCAACTGAACTTATCGACAACGGAGCATCTCCAAGAGAAATAGCAGTACTCTACAGAGCAAACTTCCAATCAAGAGTATTAGAACAAGCATTTATGTACGCAGGTATTCCATATCAGGTTCTGGGAACACGCTTCTTTGATAGAAAGGAAGTTAAAGATGTTATCAGCTATATTCGTGCAGCACTTAACCCTAATTCAGAAGGTGACATCGCAAGAATCGTGAGCACTCCACCAAGAGGCATAGGAAAGATGACGCTGAGCAAAATGTTCCTAGGACAAGAGAGTGATCTCTCACCAGCAGCACAACAGAAGGTTGCTGACTTTAAAAATGTTCTCTCATCAATTGCAAAGGTGGCTAAAACCGAGAGGCCGTCTGAGACAATTCGGTTTGCGCTTATGAAGAGTGGTTTAGAAGTTAAATTAAAAGGAGGAGACTCAGAAGAACAAGAACGACTAGAAAACATAAAGGAACTCGCGACACTAGCGTCAAAATACGACGAACTAGAACCCGAAGATGGTATTGAGAGACTACTAGAAGACGCCGCCCTCGCCACTGATCAAGATTCGTTAGAGAAAAACCACAATGCAGTTAAATTAATGACCGTGCACGCATCAAAAGGATTGGAGTTTGATAATGTTTTTATAACAGGCCTTGAAGAAGGATTGTTTCCGCACGAAAAACTTGGAGAAGACACTGACGATGAGGAAGAGAGAAGATTATTCTATGTAGCACTCACAAGAGCGAGGAAAAGAGTAATTCTTACTTATGCAATGGTACGTACAATATTTGGAACGCAATCAATACAAACTGCTTCCCATTTTCTTGAAGATATTGGAGAGGATTTAATAGAAATACTAAATCAATATACTTCCCCTCACGAAAGGAAGATCGATCTGATAGACTTCTAATATGGAATTAGGAAAATATAAGCATTACAAAGGGGAGGTATGTGAAGTTATGGGAGTTGGGCATCACAGCGAAACTCTTGAAAAATTAGTTTTTTATCGCGCGCTGAAAGATAGCGAAGAGTTTGGGAAAGACGCCCTCTGGGTACGACCTGTCTCGATGTTCGAGGAGACAGTCGAACGAGACGGAGAAACATTTCCTCGTTTTGAAAAAATATGAAAGCTAAAAAACACCTAGGACAACATTTTCTTACCTCAAAGAAGGCCCTTTCTGACATGATAAAGGCGGCTTCAGTTATTAAAGACGATACCGTTCTTGAAATTGGTCCTGGAAAAGGAGTTCTAACTACCGCACTTCTTGAGACTGGTGCTAAGGTTATCGCGATTGAAACTGATCCAGACATGATGGAAGTTTTAAATGAAAAGTTTCCAAAAGAGATTTTGTCTAAACAATTAACACTAATTGAAGGCGATATTCTTGATTTAAATATAAAAAACTACGTTACAGGTGAGTACAAGCTGGTAGCAAACATTCCATACTATATAACAGGGGAGATCCTTAGAAGATTTCTCTCTTCCGACTATCAACCCTCTAGCATAACTGTTTTGGTTCAGAAAGAAGTCGCAGAACGTATTGCTAAGAGTAAGAAAGAAACAATTCTTAGTCTTTCAATAAAGGCCTACGGAAAACCTTTCTATATAGCGACAGTTCCCGCTAGATACTTCACGCCAAAACCAAAAGTAGACTCAGCAGTGCTTCATATAGCAAACATCTCCAAAGATTTCTTTACTGAGCTGAGTGAAGAGAGATTTTTCAAATTAATAAAAGCAGGGTTCAGTAGCAAGCGAAAAAAACTCATAAATAATCTTTCCGCTTTTGGTTCAAAAGACTTTTTGGAAAAAACACTGACCAGTCTAGGACTTCATACAGGTCTTAGGGCGGAAGATATTAGACTAGAGGATTGGGAGAGGTTAGCGATAGAGTTGTAGTAAACTTAAAGATTAGTTTAAGTATTTTTAATCAGGAAATAAACTGGGGCAAGGATCTGGACCTACAGTAGTTGGTGCTATGCGTCCTTCACATGGATCAATGCCTATTGTAGTTTCCTGCACTTCAGGAAAGACTGGAGCTGAGTAACCAGAGGAGGACCCGCTCGTCCCTAACATAGTCATAATAATTCCCGGAATAACTATAACGGGAAATGGAGACACTATACAAAAATACGGAGGAGCAGCTAATCCTAAGCCATACTGTCCAGCGTGGGTCGGTCGTCCGTAATCAAATGTCCTTGTAACTCCAGGTGTCCAAATGAAGTCTCCTCCAAGTGGCGCGCCGACCCTAACCCACGTAACTGCGTTCCAGCACGGAATTACCGAGCTGAACTGACCACCCCATATAAAGGCTTCGCTTTTTTGAGTATAGGTTAAAAAGACTAAGCCTATTGCAGCCACTATAGCAATTATAACTATTGCAGAAATATGTTTTGATCTTCTCATGCCCACACTATATCACGCGGTTAAACACTCTCATGTATACTATTCACATGAAGTACATCCTTCCCTTGATACTTGGTTTATTTATACTGCTTCTGTTCTTTTTGGCAGGTGTTGATAGCGTCAATACTAAAAAAGAAGGAACTCTATCGACCTTCTCAACTCCAAATAATTCTTTTGAAAGTTTAAAGGCTCCCGGATATGACACAACGCGGGAGACTAAATTATTTTTTGGCTGGGAGTCTCTAATTAACCCTAGTACACAACAAGATGTTACGGCCACTTTAGAAGAGAAGCCTAGAGAGGTATTCTCCGTACTCACAAATAGTATTACCAAACCTTTAGGTGTTGATTACAGCGACCTTATCTGGCTTGGTGAGTACTCAAATAGTAATTCCTCCTACGATAATGTAGATGTTTTAACACCTAAACAAGAAGACCTACACGTTTACGGCAATTCACTTGGAGGTATTTTGAATAATTTCACTTTATCTAACTCCGGACAACCAGAAATGCTTTCTGCATTTTTTGAAGATCGATCTAAAACAACAAAACTTAAGAACCTGTCCGACAATTACCTGTCTCTTTCAAAAGATGTAGCAAAAATCAAAACTACCGAACCAACATCCGCTATTAATAGTAGACTGATGAGCTCATACCAGTCAGTGGGGGAGCTTTTGTGGGCCTTGTCGTTTGCAGAAAATGATGAGGAACTTCTAGAGAGCCTGCTTACATATAACAAGTCCTCCGAGGAGGTTGTGAAGGCACAACTTCTTCTAATTTCTCTCTTTGGTGCAAACGGCGTAGTTTTTGAAAACCACGAACCAGGAGCGATGTTTTCTTTCAAACCTTCTTCTCTATAGACTGTCCACAAAGGCATAAAAGTGAGGTGTATAGATTGCTATACTGTACTCGTGTCTAATAAAATAAAAGCTAGCGACAAGATAGTAGTTGCAGTGGTATTTAGTGTTGTGGTTTTATCCTACGCAGGATGGAAAAGTCCTTTCTTTAACCCTGAATTAAATAACTATTCTGTAGTAGAAATTTCTGCTGTTCTTGAAGAAAATGAATACACTCTAGACACTGATAACGATGGTGTTCGAGACTGGCAAGAAATTCTTTTAGGAACTGATCCAAATAATCCAGACACGAACGGAGACGGTATAAGTGACGGAGAAGAAATAGAGGCATTGGCAATTGAGGAAGTAGACGAGAGTCTTTCTGCAACCCAAACACTTACTAAACAGATCCTTTCCTCGTACGTTCATACAAAACAGCAAAATACTTATGACGAAGATGCGTTTGGATTCGTAATAGCACAAGCTGCAAACGAACAATTCGCAATCAGATATATACCTACCTACACCCGGAACGATATTCTTACTTCTAAATCTTCTTCATCCAACACATATGCGAATGAATTTAACTCCGCAATAAAACCTGTTTTAGAAGTAGCAGAATACGAACTGGCTACGTATGGACGCGCAATTGAAGAGGGTATTGAAGAAGACTTTGAGAAATTACTAGAAGCTTCCGTGGTCTACAGAGATATAGCTGACACACTTCTTGAAATAGAAGTTCCTGAAGACGCTGTAATCGAACATCTAGACCTTGTTAATAGCTTTGCTACATTTTCCAGAATACTTTCATCTATGAGCAATGGAGATTCGGACCCAGTGAGTACTCTTGTTATGACTAGAGACTTTTTTGAAGGAGAAGATGCAATTAAAGTAGCTTACAGTCAGGTAAATATTTATTTTATACTTAACAACTCTAATTTATGAACAAATTTTTATATATAACAATTGGTCTATTAATGGCCATGACCG
>NVTG01000031.1 GCA_002401495.1 Candidatus Kaiserbacteria bacterium | reverse complement strand
TAAGTCAATTCGGATTAACTGGCCGCTTTATTAGCTGGTTTTTATTCGTAGCTATTGTGCCAATAATAGTTATTGGGTACATGAGTTTCTCAACTTCTCAAACTGCACTAGGGGATGCAGTTAACGACAAACTTGAGGCCATTTCATATTCACGAGCATCACACGTTGAAGATCACCTAAAATCTTCACTAGATATAATTGCCGGCCCAGCTGAGTTAGATGTTTTTCAAAATAATCTCTACAATATAGTCCAAGGAATAGACGTAGAGGAGGCTTTGTTAAATCTTGTGGAAACTATAGAAGACCTAAACGATAAAACTAACACTTTCTATAAAATACAAATTGTAGACAAAGAAGGAATTGTTATCGCCGAGGCAGTTGATTTTGATGGTGCTGCAGAAGAAATCGGAAAGGATGTCTCATCAGAAGATTTCTTTGTTAACGGTATGCAAGGGAGCTATATTTCTGACCCGAGGACTTCTCCTAATACAGGTGTACACGAAATTTCGTACGCTGTTCCTATTGTTACTGATGATTCAGATGAACCAAACGGAATAGTTGTTATATTCCAAGGTCTTGATAGAGAGGTTAACGGAGAGATTGGAAGTTCTGAAGGAGTAGGCCTTAATGAAGTGGTTAATAATCCCGAAGGGCTTGGAGAGAAAGGTTCTGTATTTTTAGTAAACGGCGAAGGATTTAGAATGACGGATTCTCGGTTTCTAGAAAACCAAGACGTATTTCTAACGGTTAAAGGTGAAGATGGCGTGGTTGCAAACTGCTTTATAGATGGATCAGCGCTTGAGCCATATAAAAACTATAAAGGGGACTTAACTATCGGTAATGCTGAGCCTATTTCGGGAACTGATTGGTGTATAATCGCAGAGCTTGATGTAGACGAATCATTTGCTGCAATTACAAAACTGCGAAGCCAAATACTAACTACAGCTGCTGTCTTACTATTAGCTATATTTGGACTTGCGTGGTTCGCAGCATCTTCTATTGGTGAATATGTACGAGCACCAATACGAAGGGCGGTTCTGCAAATCACGAATTCATCCTCACAACTTACCTCCTCAGCACGCGATGCGTCAGCGTCTTCACAGCAAACGGTATCAGTAGCACAACAAGTATCGGCCGGTGCTAGTGAACAAGCAGTTCAATCTAAAACTATCTCTGAGGCAACAGCCCAAATGGCAAGGGCCATAAGTCAGATGACAACAGCATCTAAAGAGGCAGCGGAACTTTCGGCGTCTGCTTCAACGATTGCACAAGACGCGGGTATAAGTGTAGAAAAGGTTTCTGGAATCACTAATACTATTACCGGAATTGCAGAACAAACT
This sequence comes from Candidatus Kaiserbacteria bacterium, assembly GCA_002401495.1. The sequence continues at coordinate 11,360 of NVTG01000031.1, read as the reverse complement.
AACCTATTGGCACTTAACGCTGCAATTGAAGCGGCAAGAGCAGGAGAAGCAGGAAGAGGATTTGCCGTAGTAGCTGACGAAGTTCGTAAATTGGCAGAAAGCTCAGCCTCAAGTGCAGCCGAAGTTGAAGAAGTGGTTAAGTCTGTTAGTGGTAAGGTTCGTGGAACAGTTGATTCGGTTTCCAACGTATCTTCTAGAATTGAAGAACTTTCAGCTGCTATTCAACAACAAGGTTCTGCCGTTCAACAAATATCAGCAAGTATTGATACAATTTCTCAAGTTGCCAGCCAAAGTTCAGCAGGAGCACAACAACTAGCAAGCTCAACTCAAGAGCAAAGCTCTGCGATTCAACAAATTACTACTGCAGCGGAACAACTACAGACATTATCGAATGAGTTAGCGAAACTTTCTGGAGAAGATAATACGAGTAATCTGACTGAAGGAGACAAGAGGATACCAGCATATCTAGTTAACGAGAAAGCTAAAAATGGAAAGACAATCGTACACAGATTGGGCGACGAGAAAAGTAAGAAAGGATAATACGGCCTATGATTCAAAAGGATTTGAAAGGGGCTATAGAAAACGCCAAATCTAACGACGAGGCTGTAACTCAGGAAGACAAAAAACAATTTGTTACCTTTGTTTTAGACGAGGAGGAATATGCAATTCCCATAACTGATTTACGTGAAATTGTTAAGACCGAGGAGATTACTCCTGTTCCCAACGCACCTGAGTTTATCAGTGGAATATTAAATCTTCGAGGACAAATAGTGGTAGTTCTGGATTTAGAAAAACGCTTTAATCTAAACAGGAATACAGAGGGCGAAGTGCTTCATGAGCACACAATTATAATAGACGTAGAAGGGAATATATTCGGAGTACTTGTAGATCAAGTACAGGAGGTTATAAGAATACCAGTATCGTCTATTCAAAAAACTCCAGCACTTGTGTCTTCGAAAATCCACGAGGACTTTCTGGAAGGTGTAATTGTATTAGGGGATGATTTAAAGAAGGGCGATTCAGATAAAAAGAGACTTCTTGTTATACTAAACCTACCCAAAATTCTAGATGAGAAAGAACTTCTAGATATAGGGGAGTTGTCCAAAAAAGATATCAATAACAAGTAAAACAGAAATACCATTAATATGAGCAGATTTAGAGTAGAACAAATAAAAGAAGCGGCAGAAATTGGCCAGAAAGACGCCGCAAGAGCACTTTCATCTCTCGCCAAGAGAAGTGTAAATATAAGCACTACAGAGGCTAATATAGTAGATAAAGGCCATATAACCGAAGCTATATCAGATTTGAAGGAGGATTCTGTAATTGTATACACGCAAACCATACCTGGGTCTGACGGCCTTTCTTTCCTGTCTCTCGAGCGGATGGACGCACTTGCATTGGTTGACCTATTTAATCAAAGGGAGAAGGGTACAACGCAAGTTATGACTGGCTTTGACTACTCCACACTTACGGAAACTTTAAATATTTTAGCCAATTCCTATGTAAATGCACTTGCAAGAATGTCGGGTAAAGATATTCTTTTATCTGTTCCAAAAACTGCTAACAAAAATCTAATTAGAGAATTATCACAAAAAATGATTTCTCAAGATATGGAGGCAGTCGGAGTTTTATTCGGAACCGACTTAGAGATAGAGGATGAAAACTTTAGTGTAGGATTATTCTTTTTCTTTTTGACCCCAACTTCTTCCGAGGAGGAACAAATTAACAAATAACGTAATAATTATGGCAAAAATACTTATATCGGACGACTCTGAATTTATGCGCAAGGTCGTTAGAGAAATCCTTGAAAAGAACGGATACACTGACATTATAGAAGCTTCCAACGGAGAAGAGGCAATAGAGGCCTACGATCAACATAAACCTGACTTGGTTTTGTTGGACATAATAATGCCGGAAAAAGATGGAACAGAAGTACTTTCGGATATCGTTCCTAAAGGAGCAAAGGTTTTAAATATAACGGCAGTCGGGCAAGAGTCTATGATTAAAAAGGCAACTGCACTTGGCTCGTTAGGATATATTATTAAGCCATTTGATGAGGAGATGGTTATATCTGAGGTAAAGAAGATAATCGGGTAAGATGGCCATAGATAAGAACATAAAAATATTGATAGTAGATGACTCAAAGTTCATGAGGAGTGTTTTGAAAGATATTTTAGAAAATAACGGATATTTGAATATTATCGAAACAGATAACGGAGAAGATGCTATATCATCTTATGACAATGAAAAACCGGACGTAGTTTTCCTAGATCTAATATTACCCAAGATTGACGGACTACAAGTTTTAGAGGACATAATTCCAAAAGGAGCAAAGGTAATAGTAGTTTCGGTTATTGATTTGGAAGACATAATAAATGAGACTCGAGCAAAAGGAGCTCATGAATATATAGTTAAAGCCAGTGGAGCAGTTGAGAAGCCATTTAGCGAGGAAAATGTTTTGGATGCCATGGAAAAGGTGTTTGGAGAATAATATGAAAAATTTTAATGAAAGATTCAAAATGTATAATAATAGGAGCTTCAACCGGAGGGCCAACAGCTCTCGGTGAGATATTGAAACAACTTCCTGGGGATTTAAATGCAATAGTTGTAGTTGTTCAGCATATAGGTAGTGTACTAGCCGAAACAATGGCAGCTAGATTGGATGGTATTACAGAAATGCCCGTTTCTATTATAAAAGGAGGGGAGAAATTAGAAAAATCTAACATTTATGTAGTTCCAGCAGCTAAGCATATGTTTGTAATTTACCCAGGGCCAGAAGCGGTATTAATTCCCGCTCCCGAACGGCCAAGCCCTTCTATTAATATGTCGTTTACATCAGCTGCTGAACATTTTGGTAGTAATACAATCGGCGTTATTCTAACTGGAATGGGAAATGATGGAACAGGAGGTGCAACAGCAATAAAACAAGCCGGAGGAATTGTTATTGCCCAAGACGAAGATACTAGTGCTGTATACGGAATGCCAAAGAGTATAGTAGAGGAGGATTTGGCCGATAGTGTATTACCGTTAGAAAAAATTGCGGATAGATTAATTTATTTAGTTAATAAAGAGCAATGATAGAATTAGAAAAATTCAAAGACCTTTTCCTATCTGAGGCCCACGACCTTTTAAATAGTCTTGATACGGCTCTTATTAAATTCGAAAAGAAGCCAAAAGACAAAGAGATCGTAAAGGAGCTCATGAGATATGCTCATACTCTAAAAGGGATTTCTGCCGAAATGGGATACGGAGACCTTTCTAATCTCGCGCATAGTTTTGAGGGAATGGTTGAGAATGTAAAAAACGGAATCTCATCAGGTGGTGTTGCTACTCTTTTTGGGGTAATAGATGAATTAAGAGAACTGGTAGAAACTTCTGTGAACAGGACCACAAGAACTGAGGCTAACCCATTAGTTGACGAAGTTGGAGAACTTGAGGAAGTAGACAGTAAGAATGCTGCGGGTGTTTTAAAAAACCCCGGTACCTTCCATCACATAAGTGAGGTAAAGGTGAGGACAGACAAATTGGATTCCGTAGTTGATCTTATCGCAGAACTGTTGGTGAACAACTTAGCTCTTCAAGAATCTTTGGCCGATAGAGAGACTCACGTTTTAACGCTACAAACGAACTCCATTTTGGTTAAAGAACTTCAATATCATGTATTGCAGCTAAGACTTACGCCTCTGATGCATGTTTTTAATCGTTTTCCAAGATTGGTTCGTGATTTGTCAGTTAAAACTAAGAAAAAGATAGAGTTTAATATAAATGGTGGAGATATAGAGCTGGATAGAAGTATATTGGACGTAATAGGAGAGCCTCTGGTCCATCTTTTACGAAATGCAGTTGATCATGGAATAAAAACTTCCGGAAATATTACTTTGGATGCAAAGCGAGAAGAAGATCATGTAATTGTCCGTGTATTAGATGACGGAGATGGTGTTAATTGGGAGGAAGTTAGGAAAAAATTTGTCCAAGCAAACCCTGGTGGAAACCCAACCCAATCTGACTTAGAAAATTTCATATTCACGGGAGTATCTACCTCTAAAGAAATAACAGAAATTTCAGGAAGAGGTGTTGGCCTTGATGTTGTTAAGAAAACAGTTACTGAAATTGGAGGAGTTGTGAAAGTGTTTTCTCCACCTAGGGATGAAGAGAGTAAAGGTACAGAATTTGTATTAACTCTGCCCGTTTCTCTTGCGATTATTAAAGCACTTTTAATAGAAGTCCAAGGACAAACTTTTGCAGTTCCACTATCGTCTGTTGAAAGGTTAGTTAATATCGGAAAAAAAGATATCTATAGACAGGCCGACCAAGGGGTTATAGTGATTGATGAGAAGGAGGTGCCGGTTATTGCGCTGTCTAAGGTTTTTAAGTTAAACGAAGACGCGGAAGTGAATAGCAGGCTAGCAATAATAACTATGCAGGACAAAAAACGGGTGGGGCTTTTGGCAGACAAGGCCATTAGTCAGCAGGATATAATTGTAAAACCATTGGGAAACACAGCGAGATCAGAAGGGGTGTTTTCCGCCGTTACAATTCTAGGAGACGGTCATCCTGTACCGATTGTTGATATTAATTCCATAGTTTCTAAATTATAAGAAGTATGAAGTTTTTAATTGTCTACACAGGAGACATAGGAGTAGGAAGTGAGCCTATGGAAATGGAATCCAATGGGATCGGATCTTGTGTTGTTGTGATTCTCTATGACAAGGTAAAAAGGAATGGGGGAATGGCGCATATAATGCTCCCTAAAAAACTTGGGGAACATGAGGAGGACATTATTATAAAAAAGACAAAGCAAGATAGCTCCTATTTAATGGCACGATATGCCCCAAGTGGAATAGATTCGTTATTAAGTGAGTTGTCTGAGTTAGGTAGCGAGAAAACTGATTTAGTAGCGGCACTCGTAGGTGGTGCAAATATGTTTGCTGAGCTAGCAAGTGGTAGGGCAAGTGTAGGGAGTAGAAATGTTGATTCCATTGAAAGCGAATTGGAAAAACATGGGATTGAAATTATAAAGAGAGAGGTGGGAGGAAAGGTTGGTAGATCTGTGAACTTTAATTTAGATGAAGGGAAAATAGAGATTGTAAATAACAGTTAATAAATAACCAGGCGTTAGGCGTGTTATTCAGCTATAATGTATACAGAATATTAATTTATATGCCAAACCCACAACTATTACAGCAAAAGCATAAGAGAAAGATTTATATTATAGTCGCTATCTTACTATCCGTGGTTTCAGCTGGGGCTGCTATAACTAATTTTAATTCAAATAACATACCAGTCGCAATTTCGGAGGCATCCTTAGTGGTATTTTTAGCACTAACCATTTTTTTGGCAGCAAAAGGTAAGTTTGTAAATACTTTAGGGTCTATAATTTCCTATCTAGGTGGATTCCTTTTACTTTTTATAATAACTCAAATTACAGGAGCAGACCCAAGTCCATACGCTGGGCTAGTAGGGCTCCTTTTGATTGTTTACGTGTTAGCTGCAAATAGGCAGTTTTTTGCAATTCACGCAGCAATAATGTATTTGGCGTTTGTCTCCATTTCAATTTTTGGGTTTGTAGATTTGGATACAGCGGTAAGTATAAAATTCCAAATGATATATGGAGCACTTGCTGCGATGATCTACATACACAAAAAATACTCTGACGAGAGAGGGTCTGAGCTCTTTAAATATGCAGAAAAAGCACAGCAAAATGCAAAGACGATAGAAGACCGAGCTTTTCTTTCAGCAGTTGAAATGGATCAGAACAAGACAAAGTCCGTAGAGGTAGATAAGACTAACAGAGAGCTTTCTCTTCAAAAAGATAAGCTAGAAAAGATGAATAAGCTTATGATGGGAAGAGAATTGAAGATGGTAGAATTGAAAAAGGAAATAAAAGCGCTTAAAGGTAATATATAAAATAATATGGATCAATTTTTAAAAGAAACTAATAATGCCTTTGGAAAAGTTTCAGAGATTTTAAGGGAATACTGGGCGCTTATTGTTGTAATAGTCATACTTTTAGTAGTGGGTGCCTTCTTCACCTACACTAAAAACAACTCTGCTGACGTACAGGTTTCTTTAAAGTGGGTTCACCAGGCACAATTTGCTGGGATGTATACCGCCAAAGACAAGGGATATTACTTTAGGAAAGGGCTTAATGTAACTTTTAAAGAATTTGATTTTGAGACACTGCCCTCTGATGATCTAATCAGTGGAGAGGCAGACTTTGCGCTAATGAGTGCCGAGGAGTTTCTACTACATATCTCTTCTGGAGAAGAATTAGAGGCAATTGCTGCAATATACCAAGTATCACCGTACGCACTTATTTCAATGTCGGACAGTGAGATAGATGGACCAGCTGATTTTGTAGGAAAGGTCTTGGGTAGTAAGGGAGGTAAGATTGAAGAAGAACTTTCGTACCTACTTCTTTTGCAAGGATTTGGAATACCTCGTGAAGACGTTGAGATTAAAACATTGGGATTTGGCCAAAGGGAAATAGATGATTTAATGGAAGGAAGTGCAGACGTTGTTGATATTTATAGAACAGATCAACTTTATTTCTTTAATAAAGAAGAAATTGATTACTCAATAATATTACCAGAGCGTTATCGTATAAATATCAATAATGATTTAATTGTGGCAAGAAAATCATTTATTGAGGAAAATCCGAAAGTAGTTAGAAAATTTGTAGCAGAAACAGTTAAGGGATGGGAATATGCACTTGAAAATATAGACGAGGCTGTAGATATAACCATGGAGTATGTTACAAGCGAATCATATCTAGATAGAGATTATGAAAAATTTATATTAGTAAGTAGTGCTCCTTTAATACAACCTAATACTAATTCTAGAATAGGGTTAATCAACACTCACCAGATGTTAAAACTTTACGAGCATATGCAGAGGAATGAGTTTCTAGATAGAGAGTTTATGGTTGGCGACTTTGTTACTTCTAGATTTTTGCCAAATTAGAACTCTATGAATTTAAATACTAATAGATATTCAAGTTTTATAGCAGTATTTTTGGTTTTGCTTTTCGGGCTCTATTTTGTTTTTACTGTTGTAAAAACTACTGTAGACAAAAAAGTGGAGGATTCTTTTCTAGCACTAGCACTAAACACTCGACACTCTATAGAGGAGAATTTTACTATTTATGAAAATATCGTAAGGGCAGGAGTTGGACTATATTCTTCGGAAGATAATATAAGTAGAGGGCAATGGAAAAACTTTCTTGATTCTCAAAGTATACTCGAGCGATATCCAAGTATAAAAGCACTGGAGTATATAGATAGGGTCAGTTCAGAGGAAAAGGGGGCGTTTATACAGAATGTTCAAAACGAAGGATTCTCAACTTTTAATATAAAGCCAGAAGGTGAAAGGGAAGAATATTTTGTAGTTAATTACATAGAGCCAATAGAAGGAAATGAAGGAGCGTTTGGATTTGATTTAGGATCTAATCCTGACAGGCTTGAAGCACTTGAAACCGCAAGAGATACTAATGAATTTACGCTGACAACACCAATTATTCTAGTTCAAAATGAAGAAACAACAGTAGCTTTCTTAGGTATTCTACCGGTGTATAGAAACAATTCTCCATCAGACACGCTTGGTTCAAGGCGTGAGAACCTAAAGGGTTTTATTCTGTCTGTTCTTACGGCTGATGATTTATTTAGGGAAGTTGCTCGTGTCGCTGAAGAGGGTGGAGGAGTGCATTTTGAATTAATAGATATAGATACATCTCAAGAATTTTTTACTAATATAGAACATACAGATGACCATACTGCTGAGGTAAGTGAATTTATATACTCAGGAACAATAGAAGTTGGCGGAAAGATTTGGAAAATTAATGTACACCCCACACCTTTGTTTTTTGATAAACTTAGTAACGATCTTCTTATTCCAAAAATAATTTTTGCAGCGGAAGTTATCCTTTCCCTTATTGTCCTATTCTTCTTCTTTTTCCTAAACAGAACAAAGAAGAAAGCTCTAAAAGTAGCTAAAGATATGACCCATAACTTTAAATTAGAGAAGGGCAAGGTAGAATCATCCCTTAAAGAATTAGAGGAAAAGACACAAACGTTGGATGAGCAATTTCTGGTAGCGACCCAAGCAAGACAGGCTGCTCAGAACATCTTGGAAGACGTTGCAGAAGAAAGAGATAATACAGAAATTGAGAAGAAAAAAATTAATTCTCTAATTAACGGTCTAACAGACGGGGTTGTATTTTTCGATACAAACAAGAAGTCTGTTTTAGTTAACTCAGCAATGGTTAACATGACAGGGCTACCACTTAAAGGATTTTATCTGGCAGAATTAAGCAAGTTGTTTTCAAAAGAGAAGATTGATTTTGATGTAGCCTTAGATGAGGTGCTTAAGGAAAAGAAAGTTCGCTTTATAAGTAACTTGCCATTCTCCAGTTTTACATATCAAGCGGTTATTATCCCCGTGTTAGACGACGAAGGAGTACCGCAAGGAAGTGCCGTGGTTCTCCACGATATTACTCGCGAGCAGGAAATCGATCGTGAAAAAACGGAATTCGTTTCTCTTGCATCTCACCAATTAAAGACACCTGTTGGAGCTATCAATTGGAATATTGAAATGCTTTTAGATGGAGACTACGGTGATATACCAGATAATCAAAGAGAAATACTAAGAGGGGTTTACACAATGAGCCAAAGAATTAATCAACTAATTAACGGATTGTTAAATATCTCAAGAATCGATATGGGGGTATTTATAATAGAGCCTCTTCCTACGGACTTTATAGAGCTGTGTAGAGAGGTGCTAGAAGAGATGAAGCCTAGAACATTAAAGAAAAAGCATGAGATTGTAGAGGACTTCCCAGAAGATTTCCCTATAACTAATGCAGATCCAAAACTTCTACGTATAATTTTCCAGAATTTCATATCAAACGCTATCAAATATACTCAGGACGAAGGTAAGATAAAAGTTTCTTTAAGTTCTGATGAAAAGGGAGTAATGTTTAGTGTTTCAAATAACGGAGAGCCAATTCCCGAGAAAGAACAAAGCAAGATATTCCAGAAACTATTTAGGGCAAGCAACGCTAGAGTACAAGATCCGGACGGAAATGGTCTAGGTCTGTACATTGTTAAAGAGGTTGTAGAAAATGCAGGAGGTAGGGTTTGGTTTACCTCTAAAGAAGGCGAGGATACAGTATTTTCAATGTCTCTACCACTTTCTGGTATGTTACGCATTAGTGGAGAAAAAGAACTCTCTTAATATGGTATAAAGAAGTTACATGGTAGATGAAACTAAAAGTAGAATACTTATAATTGAAGACGAGGACGCCTACGGTGATCTACTAGAAATTAAGCTAGTGAGAGAAGGATATGCTATTTCAAGGGCAAGGAACGGTAAGGAAGGTCTTACCATGGCCCTGCAAGAACATCCTAGAATTATATTACTGGATTTAAAAATGCCAAAAGCTGATGGGGTAGAAGTTTTAAAATTACTTCGAGGAGATTCGTGGGGCAAGGACGTGGAGGTTATGATACTTACGAATATTGAGGATTCCAATCAGGCAAGAGAAGCGGTAGAATATGGGGTAGACAATTACTTTATCAAAAGTGATTTGGAGATTAAAAAGATAGTAGAAAAAATTAAGGATTTATGTCCCGTAAATAATATATGAACAAGAAAACAATTTTAATTATAGAAGATGAAGAGCCATTGTTGCGAGCACTAAAAGATCGATTGACTAACGTTGGGTTTAAAGTATTCACAGAAATGGATGGGGATGCTGGTTTTGTAACAGCAATTCGTGAGAAGCCAGACTTAATTCTTCTTGATATTGTTATGCCTAAAGAAGGAGGTCTTGCGATGGCGAGACGTCTACGAGGAGACGAATGGGGTAAGGATGTAAAGATTATTCTACTAACTAATGTTGGTGGAATTGATAGAGTGCAAGAGGCTATGGAGTTGAACATATATGAATACTTTATGAAGACCGATATAGAAATTGAACAAGTTGTGGAGAGAGTTAAAGCTATGGTGGGTGGGCCAGATGAAGAATAGCACCATTTGGTACATCGTAGGCTGCATACTTACGGTTATCGGGTTCGTACTTCTGTCCGGAGTTTCTCAACAACACAATGGGTTTTTGGAAGGATTTGTTCAACAAGCTGGGGTGGGTGGTATTTTTTCATACTTAGGGCTAATGATTGTAGCTGTTGTTATAGCTCCGATTAGTACTTTTTTCTTAGTTCCGGTTGCAGCAAATAGCTGGGGGCCGCTTTTAGCTGCGGTCTATACTGTTTTAGGGTGGACGATTGGTTCTATGATCGCTTTTTATCTTGCGAGACGCTATGGATTGAAATGGGTTGGAAAAATGGAGAAGGTTCAGAGAATGCGTGAAATTGAAGCAGCAATTCCACGTCGCCACGTTTTCATCTTTGTAACCTTACTTCGAAGTACTATACCGGTAGATATTTTAAGCTACGCCCTTGGCATATTTAGTACGATTGGATATCGCGCATTTTTCTTTTCAACTATTATAGGGATTACACCATTTACACTTCTTTTAACTTACGCTTCTACTTCAACAACTCAAATTCAAGTTGCTGTTATTAGTTTTGGGGTGGTTCTGTTTTCCGCTAGTTCATATTATATATATTCTAAGAACAAGATGTATAATAAGCTGCATGAATAAATTTTTAATTATAGGAGCTGTAGGATTGGTATTAATAGTAGTAGGGTCAATGTGGTCAAAAAGTGTAAAGGAGGCTGATCCTAACGTAATATCAACCAAAGGTATTCACTGGCATCCTGAGGTAGAGATTTATGTTAAAGGGGAGCAGGTGGAAATACCTAACAACACTGGCTTAATGGGAGGACATAATCCAATACACACTCATGAGGACCTTCCAATAATACACCTTGAGTTTGATAGGTCAGTTACCTACGACGAGATTAAATTAAATATGTTTTTTAGCTCTTGGAACAAAGATATTAACGAACTTGGCGAGAATTTAGTAATGACAGTAAATGGAGAAGAGAATCTAGAGCTAGGAGAGTACATTATGCAGGACGAAGACAAGATAGTACTCACGTATGAGTAATTATGTGGATCTTCTCCTTTCTTACCGCACTCCTTTTTTCAATTACATACATAGCGATATTAAAATTTCTCACCGAAGAGAAGATTAATTTTCGCTACCTTTTTCTAATAGCGACTCTTAGCTTCTCCTTTTCAACGATAAGTATATTCTTTCCTGAGTTGGAACTAGGAAATAGGATCCAACACGCTGTTGGAGGCGGGTTCTTGGTGGTTCTTATGCTTTTTCTTGTTGTTAGAAATGCAAAACTCGACATCATACTCTAGAGCTTAGAACCGGACTCCAAACTAAACC
>NVTG01000030.1 GCA_002401495.1 Candidatus Kaiserbacteria bacterium | reverse complement strand
TTGTAAAAATTTCAACATAGCGCCACCTCCGGTGGAAACAAAATCAAATTCTCCTTCTAGTCCTTCCTTTTGAACTACGGCTACGGTATCTCCTCCACCAATTATAGTTTTGGCTCCGCTTTTTGATATTGCTCTTGCAATAGTAACGGTTGCTGCATCAAACCCTCTCTCGTACCAGCCTAATGGGCCATTCCAAAGTATAGTTTTATAACTACTTAAACTCTTTGAAACAATTTCTGTAGTACCTGAACCCATATCAACTATTCTGTCGCCGTCTTTAACTTCATTAACAGAAACTGTAGACACCACCCCTTCTGAACTTTCAACCAATACGTCTATAACGTCTTGAACCTTGTGATTTTCTAGAATATTTTGCTCAACCTCTCCATCTTCAACTACTGACTTGCCAATATTGAATCCTTTGGCTGCTAGAATTTCGTTTTGAAGTGTTCCTCCAAGGAAAATCGAATCATATATCTCCAAAAACTTTTCAACCAAAGGTTTTTTTGTCGCAAGCTTGGCTCCTCCAAGGATAAACAGTGCTGGGTGTTCTGGAGTTAGGGCATTTGAAAGAGTTTCCACCTCTTCTTTAAGAAGAAGTCCACCATAACTTTCCATAAACTTAGGAATACCAACTACGCTGGCGTGCTCTCGGTGACAAACCTCAAACGCATCTTGAACAAAAATATCTGTCATGGAAGCGAAGTCTTCTGAAAGCGAATCGTGGTTATGTGTTTCTCTATAGTCTTGTCGTAGGTTTTCTAAGAGAATAACGTCTCCGTTATTCATTTTTTCTGTATCTAATTCTGATCTTCTCATAAAGGAAAGATCGATGTGTTTTCCCATTTCAACAGAAACAGGATGTAGCGTATCTCCCTTGTCTCTTCCAATGTGTGCAATTATAACAATCTTCGCTCCTTGGTCGATTAAAAACTTTAGCGTGGGTAATGCTTTCCGTATACGAAAATCATTTTGAACAGCACCATTCTGCACTGGAACGTTCAAACCAGAGCGCACTAACACCACTTTCCCTTCTAAATCATTTCTTTCGTCTATATATTTCATGCGCTTGCGGCGGCTCTAATGATAACTTCAAGTTTTTTAGGATCTAAACCTGCCCTTCCAACCAAAACTCCGTCCAATCCAGGAACAGCAAGTATTTCAAATGCATTTTCGTCGTTAACAGAACCACCGTAGACGATACTTATATCTTTCATTGCCTTGGAACCATATTCGTCAGCAACAGTCTTACGAACAAGCAGGACCATTTGGTGAACCTCATTAGCATTAGGTGCCTCCGGCGCCCCAATTGCCCAGATTGGCTCGTACGCTATCGTTACGTTCTTAAACTTCCCTTCAGGAACCTGATCAAGTGCAGTATTTATCTGCCTTCGTACGTTTACAATGTATTCTCCTGCGGCATCCCTTTCTCCCTCGCCAACTGCAATAATTACATCAAGTCTTGCACCGAGTGCTACTTCTACTTTGTCGCGAACAAGCTCATCACTCTCTCCAAGAGCACGTCGTTCGGCGTGTCCTAAGATAACCTGGGTTGCACCAGCCGACTTAACTTGATACGCCGAAATATCTCCAGTGTGAGAACCTTCGATTTCTTCTGAAATGTCTTGCGCTGCGAATTCAATTCGCGTTCCTTTATATCTTTTAGCTAGTTCCTGCAAAAAAGGCATCGGGGGGGCGATAACAAGTTCAACTCCGCGGGTGGAGGAAAGTAATTTCTTGCTTGCGTCGAAAAGTTTCTTGGCTTCAACAAAGTTTCGTGGGTTCATCTTCCAATTACAGATAACGGATTTCATTGAAATGATTGTACCACGCTACAACTCCTGCCAAAGAATGTACCTAGGTGTTGTAGTACTACTTGGAGTAAATGGTGGTGGGTTCGTAGTTTGCAATCTGTCGTATGAGTTATCACGGTTAGAATATCCTGAACAAAATGATCCTGAACAACTCCAACTGGTTCCAACACGTCCTTTTGAAACGATGGACCCTCGCATTGTTAGTTGGCTTTTTGTGTCGCCTGAATAATATGGCCGTCCAAAGCGATCACCTTGTGCTACAAAGATACCCTTCAAAGAAAGATCATCCGGAGACTGTGGTGGAATATATATTCCGTTTTCACTTATTATAGTAAGTCCATCTGTACCGTCTTGTGTTGAATAGTCTATGTCGTCCTTAAGAATTACATCAGGATTGTAGTCGTTTATAGTGTCCGCCACAACTACAGTAACCTTTCCCTTAACCACCCCCTCAATCCAAACCTTGTCTTCAACGAAGATAACAGAGCAATCAGAAGGAATAGTTCTACGTTCTATAAAAGTCTCTGAACTTATCACATGGAAGTCCGGAGTCCATCCAGGTCCTGTTAAATACCCCCAATATCCATCAGTATCTGTAACTTGGTATATATCTACTGTCCCATCGCTGTTGAATATTAGGTGATATCCGTCGACTGCTGTGTCATAACCACTGTAATCAATTGTCTCTGACCCATACGGTGCTAAATATATACCACTTGTTTGAGCGTGAGTTTTTAAAACTGAAAAATCTGTTGTCATGGAATCAAAATCTATTTCCGAAGACGGGTACTGCCACAAAGTACTTCCACTACCTGCTCCAAAGACTCCATTTTGTGTTTGATCAGGAGAACAACCAAAGGATGCCGTACATGTCCAACTTGAAAGAGCACTTGTTACTATGGAATTGTTTGTACCATCCATTCGTATTCCACCATTTGAGTGATACGGACCAGTAATATTACGATCCGCCCCTGCCCAAACATCAGTTCCTATGATATATGCATACTCAGCAACACTTGGTTTAGCGTGTCTTCCGTATACCGTTCTTTTAAAACGAGTATCCAGATCAATCTCTCCAGTGGATACAACATCTATTGATTGTAATTGTCCGCAAGCCAGATTCCCTGTTATATCTAGTGAGTATGAACCTATGGCTCCCACCTCAGGGTCATTATATATATGAACATAAGGACCAGAACTTCCTGTCCCGTCTTGAACATCAGTTGGATAGTGCGTTAAAAACCAGTGATAGTATTCTAGTCCACCTTCTGCTACTCCTAGTGCCTGTTCGCGGACAGCTTTCGCTGCACCAAGGTTTGCTTGGCTAAAAATGAAACCCATTAGAGCTGAAACTGAGAGTCCGAAGACTCCGGCAAAAACTAAAATCAATACTATTGTTATCCCTCTTTGTTTTTTCATTCTATGTTTCTTAATGCAGCGCTACTTCGTATTTCAAAATCTTCTGGCTTTCGTTCTGGGTGTAAGTTAACTACCAAACGAACTGTTACAAATGCTAATTCATCTACTTCTGTATAATCACTCATTAGCGTCCCTGATTTGTCATAAAATGTGAACAAAGGAATAGAAAGTGCTTCATTACGAACATTGTCTGATACAACATTCACTGTTTCCGATACTGAATATGCTGGAGGGTCTCCTGCTGATTCTGTAATCCCTTCTTTAAAATCAGTACCGTCTAAAAAGTATCTCAATCTCTCTACTTTTCCATCATTATCGTAATCGCTGAAAAAAGTAACGCTACTCGTTGCCATTGCCGCAATTGGATACGCTCCGTCATCGGCATATGATGTTTCTCTTAAATCCTTAACTACACGCTCTGTTCCCTGTCGAGCACTTCTTGTGGCGTCCGCTTGTTCAAAAGCAAACCGTTGTCCACGATAAACAAAACGTAGTGAACTAACTATAGCCATAATTATCAAAGTAAATACGGCGATAAGGACAAGTGTTTCAATTAATGATATTCCTCGATTTTTCATACTAATCTTCAATTTCTAAAGCAGTTGCATTACTTACTATTGTTACCTCTCGCTCGCCCGTTGGACCAATCCAAAGAACATGAACTTTTATTACCTTATAATCGTCTCTTTTATGGTTTTCGTCTTGTCCACTTGTTCCATCTGCCTCGTCATCAATAAAGGCAACTAAGGTACGCCGAGTATATTCGATTCCATTTAATGTAATTGTTTCAAAGTGAGTTGAAAACAAATCATAATCACTAGTTACTCCTCCACCGTGACCTGGGTTTCCAATATCATATCCATCGGGTTCATTTCCATGTCCGTTATTTCCATCCCCGCTATCAGTAGTTCCTATATCGTTGTATTCAAGACTGCGAACAAACTCCATTCTCTCAACTGCCAATGAGAGAGCTCCTGTTCGGGCCTTATTGCTTGTTGCTAGTCGTGTTCCTAGTTGAAGAACTCCAAAGAATCCCACAAAAATTGTGGTAAGGAGTGCAGTTCCAACTACAACTTCAATTAAACCTATTCCTCTTTGAGAAAGAACTTTATTCATTTATATATTGTAGCACTGAGTTAGAACGCCTCAGACAATGAGTAGATAGGACCAACCATGGCAATCGCAAAGAATCCAACGGCTGCACCAATTATAAGCATAAGGAATGGTTCAATAATTGTAGACATGTCTTTTGTCTTTTGAGAAACTTCTCCTTCGTAGAAATCGGCAACGCGTAAAAGCATTTCGCCAAGAGACCCTGTTTCTTCTCCAACTGATATCATCTCACCCATCAATGGTGGGTACAGATTCTCATTTTCCATAAACACCTTAGAAAGCGACTCTCCTTTTTGAACTCTTTTTTCTGCCAACTTTAAAACATCCTTGTGGTAATGATTTTGTACAACTTCTCCTGTAATTTTTAGTGCAGTTACAATATCAACTCCAGCTTTGAGTAATGATGCAAAAGTTCTCGCAGTTCTCGCTGAATTTATCTCCTTAACTAGATCGGATATTAAAGGAGTATAAAGAAGTATTTTATCCCTTACTCGTTGACCTACTTCTGTTCGTAATATTGAATATATTGAAACTACGAATAGAACAATCATAACAACAGCAGCTAAAGTGTTATCAACCAAGAAGTCACTGAGGTTTATTATCGCCTGAGTTGAAGCTGGTAGCTCTGCTCCCACCTCTTTAAAGGTCTTTGCAAGAGTTGGCACCACCTTTGTCATCATTAAAAAGCCAATTCCAACTATCGCTACTAGAATAATAGTAGGATAAATTAAAGCTCCCTTAATCTTTTTCTTAAGTTGATATGATTGCTCTAATTGTTCTGCAACACTAGTTAACGCTTCATGAAGTGTTCCGGATTCCTCCCCTGCTCGCACCATCGCAGCGAATAATTTAGAAAACACTCCAGGAAACTTTGCTAATGACTCATGAAAGGTTCCACCTTTTTGAATATCTCCTCTAATTTCAAGTATTATGCCTTTTAATTTAGGATTTTTTGCTTGCCGTTCAACAACTGAGAGTGCTCGAGAAATTGGAAGTCCTGCACCAAGCATGGCCGCTAAGTTAGAAGCTAAGACAATTTTGTCGTGCTCTTTTACGGTTGATAGTCGAGTGTTCCAATATCGTAGACTCCATTTCTTTTTGGAATCAGAGGTTACTGAAATTATTACCCCACCTTCGGCTCGCACTTGCTTATACACCTCGAAGCGATCACTCGCCTCCATTGTCCCAGAGTATGTTTGGTTATCGCGTTCTGCTTTATATGAAAACTTCATAATTAATCGTTAGATGTAACTTCACCAGTTGGAAGAGCTGTCTTATCTTTACCAGAAAAAAGGAGGTCTTTAAAAATATTCCCTACCACTCCTATCAATACACCGAAGACAATTAGCCCAACTAACCGGCCGAACATATGTACTGCCTGCCCTAATGCTGTAGACGGGTACTCAATTGGTATTCCTATAAGAAAAATTTTAAAGCTCCACAACATTCCATATGGAATACTGGTAAACGTAGTGTCTTCAAATATATAAATTAGTGTACCTATAAGTAACATAGAACTAACTAACACTGCGATGAATATAGCAACATTAACTGCAAAGAAACTCATTTTCTCTTCCACATCTCGCACCGAGAGCCGTTTCATTTTCGCCAGACGCACCATTCTAAGCAGTCTGATTAGTCGTATCGTGCGAGCAGACTTTAAGAAAGTAAGGTTACCTAGACCCAGATAGGTTGGAACGATTGCAATCAAGTCTACCAACCCAAAGAAACTAAATATATAAGAAGAGACAGGTCTTGTAACTATGATGCGAGCGATGTATTCAAATGTAAAAACTGCTACTGATACCCATTCGATAGTATCAAATAACACTTTGTACGAAGAAAGAGAAGGTACTGTTTCTAAAACTAAACTTGTAATAGAAAGAATAGTAAAGAACGCAAGGACATCACTCACTAAGTAATATCCTTTTGTATTAGTGTCAGTTAATACTCTTTTAAGTGTTGTTTTCATTATAATTATTCACTTACAACACGGAGAACTTCTTCAAGACTTGTAACTCCAGTTGCACTTTTGTAAATCCCGTCTTCAAGCATTGTTAACATTCCTTCTTTTCTTGCTTGTTCTTGTATATCGTCGTCGGAAGCACCGGATAGGATGAGTTTTCGTATTGATTCAGTAACTGACATTACTTCTTGAATTCCTTTTCTTCCTTTGTATCCTGTCTCGCATTCTTTTGTAGGCTTTGCTTTAGCAAAAGGAACACTCTTTAGTGTCGTCTTTCCGGAAACTATTTTCTCTTCTTTAAGAGTACTTAAAACCATCCCAAGATCAGCATTTTTTTCTAAATCATTTTTTTCATCTGAGGTAAGTTTGTGTTCTTCGTATCCACTACAAAGAGTTCTCACTAGTCTTTGTCCAACTACCACTTGTAAGGTTGATGCAAGAAGGAACGGTTCCACTCCCATATCCATAAGTCTTGGAATTGCGCCAGCCGCTGAATTTGTGTGTAGTGTTGAAAGAACAAGGTGCCCGGTTAGGGCGGCATTAATCGCTAACGCCGCAGTTTCTCTATCTCGAATTTCCCCAACCATAATAATATCTGGGTCTTGTCGCACTAAACTACGAAGCCCTGTTGCAAAAGTGAATCCAATATCAGGCCTAACTTGAGTTTGGTTAATTCTTTTCATTTGATATTCGATTGGGTCTTCAACTGTTGAAATATTTACATCCGGTGTGTTTAGAATATCTAAAATGGTGTAGAGAGTTGTAGACTTACCCGAACCTGTTGGTCCTGTAACTAAAATCAAACCTGTTTTCCTTCTTGTTGCTAAGTGTGCTGCTTCCAATCCGTCACCGTGAAAACCAAGGGATTCTAATGTAAATCCAGAAACGTCTTCCCGAAGAAGTCGCATAACAGTTTTTTCTCCATGGTGAGTAGGCAGTACAGAGACACGAAACGATACACGATCTCCATCTGTTTCCATTCTAAACCTACCATCCTGAGGAAGTCTTTTTTCGTCTAGTCTAAGGTCTGCAAGAACTTTAATTCTAGCTGTAATAGAGCTTGCGGTACTTTTTGGTAACGACATAGCGTCGTGAAGAATTCCGTCGATACGATACCGAACTAAAAGTGATCCTTCTTGAGGTTCAATATGTATATCGGATGCATTTTGGACAATAGCGTGACGTAAAAGTGAGTCCAACACTCGTACAGCTGGAACTCCCTCGGCCAATTTTCTTAAATCTTGCTCGTTTTCTGGTTGCATCTTTCCAAACTTGTCTAGAGTTTTGGACTCTCGTGCAATAACATCTCCTAGTTCATCCTTAAGAGATTTCTGATACTGTCGAAGCATGTGTTTTATAGACTCCGTGTCCGTTAGTCGAGGTAAAATCTTTAATTGAGTTTTCTTTTTAACGAAATCGATTGCTGCAAGGTCGTCAGTATCAAGCATCGCAACCTCAAGATTCTTTCCTTCTTGTCTGAAGGATACAATATTGTGTCTTCGAGCAATTGGTTCTGGAATTAAAGCAAGAGTACTTAAGTCTGGCTTAGTGTCAGAAAGATTTACAAAAGGAATACCTAAAACGTACGCATGAGAACGTCGTAAATCATCTTCTGAAATTTCTCCCTCGGAAACTAAGATTTCGCTAACTGTTACATCCTTTTTCTCAGCTTTCTTAGCTGAGGCATCAAACTTTTTAACAGAAACCAAACCTGAATCGATTAGGAATTCCTTTAATTGTTCATTATTTATATACATCTATTGTTGTAAGTATAGCAAGGTTGGGCCTTAAACATTTTTCTGGGTGTGTAAAAATATTGCACTTGGAACCTTTTTGTAATACCTTTACCGTAGGAATACTTCTTGCTGCCCTCCCTACCCTGCCAGGTTAGTGTTGCAGTGTCAGCGAGCCGCGGATCCCATGAGGAGCCAGCGGAAACCCGGGCGTGGAAATGGAAATCGGCTTTACCTGTAGGCCTGATTGAAATTCTACGTTCGGGTTTGACTTTACCCTTCTTAATATGTACACTCTCATTACAATGAGAAATTGATTAGTCCGGCTTTTGCCGGGATTTTTTATTAAATAATTAAAACATTATGAGTCTATTCGACCTAAAGGTACTTAATTCAGTTTTTGATGAACTAGAAGAAGATCGAGGAATCCCTCGTGAAAAGGTAATTACTGCAATTGAAATGGCACTAGCTGCCGCATATAAGAAAGAATACGGAAAGAAAGGACAAATCATCCGTTCTGTTTTCAACATGTCCATGGGAGACGTTGAATACAAGCAAATTAAGATTGTTGTAGACGACACTCTTGTTCGACAAGAAGATGAAGAGGAAGTTGAAGACGATGAACGAACTCGTTTCAACCCAGAACACCATATGATGATTGAAGACGCTCGTTTAATTAAGAAAGACGTTGATATTGATGACGAAATGGACTTCCCTCTTGAGGCTAAAGAAGATTTTGGAAGAATCGCAGCACAAACTGCTAAGCAAGTTGTTATGCAAAAGATTCGTGAAGCTGAAAAAGTTTCAATACTTGAAGAATTCGGAGAAAGAGAAGGTGAAATTGTCTCAGGTCACGTTCAAAGATTTGAACGAGGAAACCTTTACGTTGATTTAGGGCGCGCAACCGGAATACTTCCATACGAAGAGCAGATTCCAGGTGAGCGATACCGACAAGGTGAGCGTATTCGAGCATTACTATACAAAGTTGAAGAAAGTCCGAGAGGAACATTCCTTAAGCTGTCTCGTTCAAATCCACAATTCCTTGTAAGACTATTTGAAGTTGAGTCACCAGAGTTAGCAAACAAGACTATTGAGATAAAAGAAGTGGCACGTGAGGCTGGTTCTCGATCAAAGCTTGCTGTAATAACGCACGACGACCATATTGATCCAGTTGGATCTCTTGTTGGGCAACGTGGAGTTCGAGTTTCAACTGTAACTAGTGAATTAGGAGGAGAAAAGATAGATATTATAGAATGGGCAGAAGATACAAAAGAATTTATTGAACGAGCACTATCTCCTGCTGAAGTTTTGGAAGTTAAAATTGTTGAAGGAGATGATGATGAAAAACGCGCAAAAGTTGAAGTTACTGAAGACCAACAGTCTCTAGCAATCGGCCGAGGAGGACAAAACGTTCGTCTTGCCGCTAAACTAACTGGTTGGGGAATTGATATAACATCAGCTGAAGCCGAGGCAAACGCCAAAGCTAAAGCAGAAGCTGCAGAAGGCGACGATCCCGTGGAGGAAGTAGACGAACAAGTTGAAGAAGCAGCGGAAATCGCAGCACAAGAGAAAGAAGAGGAGGTAGTTGAAGAAACTACTGAAGAGGAGGTTTCTGAAGAAAAAGAAGAAACACCGGAAGAGGAAGTAATTGAAGAGAAGAAGGAAGAAGATACCGCAGAGGAACCCGCAGAAGAAGAAAAGAAAGAGGAATAACATTGAAAAACCACGGAAAACCTCCGTGGTTTTTCAATGCAAGATACGGTACTATACCTTCATGATTAAAGTTTTCGGCCACATATCACCTGACACAGACGCAACGTGCTCCGCTATTATCTGGTCCTGGTATTTAAATGAACACACATCTAATGATGCAACGCCATATATATTGGGTGAGTTGAACACAGAAACTCGATTTGTACTTAACAAATGGGGTTTTGATACACCAGAACTTCTTGAAACACTAAGCGAGGGTGAGCAAGTTGTACTTGTAGACACAAATAACCCACAAGAACTACCTGAAAATATTAACGAAGTGGAAATTACACAAATAATTGATCACCACAAACTTGTTGGTGGACTTTCAACAAATATGCCAGCTAATATTACGATTCGTCCACTGGCTTGTACCGCTACTGTTATCTACGACCTAATCGGAGATGTAGAACTACCAGAAAATATAGCTGGATTGATTATGTCTTGTATCCTATCCGATACCTTAGAGTTTCGCTCACCTACTACCACTCCCCACGACAAAGATGTTGTTGAAAAACTAGCGGAGAAATTAAATATTAATATAAGTGAATACTCTGCAGAAATGTTTGCAGCAAAGTCGGACGTTTCTGATTTTACTGACGTCGGTTTAGTTCGTATGGATAGTAAGAAATACGATGTTGGAGGAAAAAACTTCCGAGTGTCAGTACTGGAGACAACTACGCCTTCAGCGATCCTTGAAAGAAAAGAAAAATTAATTGAAGCAATCGGTGAAATAATAGACGAGGAACACGATACTGACGATATTCTATTGTTTGTAATAGACATATTAAACGAGGAAGCAACAGTACTTACATATAACGACTTAACTAAAGAAGTTATAAGTTCATCATTTGGAGTATCAGTTGATGGAGACACGGAAGTTCTACCTGGTATCATTTCAAGAAAGAAACAGATTATGCCGGTTTTGAAATTATAGTTATAGAAAAATAAAAATTCCTCGCTTTTATGCTCACAATTTTCGCCGACAAACGAGTAATCATAGTATCTATCTTGTTAGTAATTTTACTAGGTGTCTTTTGGGGTACTTCAAGATATCCAGCACTAAATGAGAAGTCCTTAAGTGACGTCCATATCAATAGCGGACTAAGTTTCAATACTGCTATAGATTTAACACATATAACTAGTATTCCGCTCAGAATTACATACGGGAGTATAAACTGGTTAAATACCAATAAAGAGGGCATGACGTTTGGAGTCCTTCTTGCTGTCCTAGCCTTGGCTATTCTGCAAATAATAAAGCCAACTCTAATACAAGGAAAATTCAAGCGTAGTGTTTTAGGGACTTTTATTGGTTTTCCACTTGGAGTCTGTACCAACTGTGCATCTCCGCTACTTAAGGGAATGTACGCCTCCGGCATGGGAGCCCAAATCCCTCTAGCAATTTTGTTTTCGTCACCAACTCTAAATGTCATTGCTCTTACTTTATTATTTACCTTCTTTCCTTTACAGGTTGCCTTAGTTAAAGTCCTACTAACGTTATTGTTAATACTCGTTATATTGCCACTTTCTATGTATTTATTCTCAGAAACTGAAGGGAATGAAAATTTTAAGGAAAACATTACGGAGTCCAAATTGGATACTAAAAAAATAACTTGGTACGAAGCTACAACTAGTACTGGATTAATTTTATATAAAAGTCTATTTCAAGTTGCTAAAATAGCTGTGCCTCTAATGGTGTTAGCTTCAATTTTAGGAGTTACCATAGTTGAACTTGTTCCTATGGACTTTTTCTTGCAACTAAATCCTACTTTTACATCGCTATTATTGACCTCTATTGTCTCCACGCTTCTTCCTGTTCCTATGTTATTTGACATATTCGCAGCTGATACTCTTTCAACTGCAGGCTTGCCTGTTGCCTTTACCGGAACATTATTATTTTCCCTTGGTATATATAGTCTTTATGCAACATCTATAATATGGAGTACTGTATCAAGAAGAGTAGCTTTGTATTTTCTTGTACTTATTATTTTGATGGGGGTTGCCGCAGGATATATAACTCAATACACCATTACTTTAAATCTATTCGGAAGTACGTCTTCTCCTTCCATATATAGATTCGGATTGGATTCTGTAAATTTAAATACTTCAGAGGAGGCAGACGTATACTTCAAACAAAAGAAACATGCCAATAGAAATATCTCTAATAACAGTGGATTTACAAGAATAGAAGGTCCAGAAATCGGCCTATCAAGAATATTCGATCACGGAGCTAATAAACGCTACGTTGAGGAAAATGGAATAGTGGCAAATGACTTCAACAGAGACGGGTGGACTGACGTTGCGATGTTATATGAAGAAGGGGTAGCTATCTATATAAATAACCTAGGTAAATATTTCAGAAAAATCGAAATACCAGCCAAGGGCCACTGTGGAAATGCACCTTTTTTCATAGCGTCAGCAGATATAGACAACGATGGGTGGGTTGATATCTTCATAGACACTGGCTGTAACGAAAGCTACTTTCTATTGAACAAAAAAGGGACTTTCAATAACTCGGTAACCTTACATACTCCTCCTGCAAATGGAGCCGTGATGTCTATAACTTTTGGTGACATAGACAAAAATGGCCTATTAGACTGGTTTTTAGGCATCTTACAAACAGCCACAGAGAACGGAGGGTTTACAAATAGAATTATTATGAACTACGGTTCTGATAGGATGAGGACTGTAGAAAAAGTTAGCAAGCCTCCTGTTTTTGGTACAGTCGTGTCTCTTGCTTCGATACTTTCAGACATAGATAACGACAGAGACTTAGATTTAATAGTTGGAAACGATTTTAAGACACCTGATTACTACTACCTTAATACAGGAACTTCTATGGAAGAAGTATTTTCAAACGAAGGGCTAATACCAGTATCAGCGCTCGACACTATGTCCATAGACTCTGCAGACATAGATAATGATGGTTTAGTAGACTTGTTTTTTACAGGAAATATGAGAAACAATCGCCTTTATAAAAACATGGGCGATTTTAAATTTAAAGATATTACAAAAAGTGCGAATGTTACAGCAAGTAAGGGATCTTGGAGCACAGGTGCATCTTTTATAGATATCAATGCAGACGGATATCAAGATATCTACGTATGTCGTTCTTTTGATTCAGGAATTAGAGGAATTCAACGCAATCAATTATACATTAATAATGGCGATCTAACATTCACTGAACAAGCAAAAGAATATGGATTAAATAAGACAGCAAATTCTATAAAAGGTAGGGAAAAAAATATTATTATTATATACAATCGTTCCATCAATTGCACTTACATTTCCTGCAATTCTAAGCTTTGATCCTGAATT
>NVTG01000029.1 GCA_002401495.1 Candidatus Kaiserbacteria bacterium | reverse complement strand
CGCCGCCACCGCCGCTGTTACCGCCGATACCAAGCCCACCGCCCTCGCTGCGCTGCACGAGAATCACGGCAATAAGGCCGAGCGCAAGAAGAAGGTGGATTACCAGAATGACTGTTTGCATGGTGTCGAAACTCTTGTCCTAATCTACCGATCCAAACGCAATTCGGCCCGGATCGGGCATAAATTTGATGCGTATTTAACGCGTTTTATGGCTGTTGGCTAGAGCATATTAAACAAAATCTGCACCACAGTCCGTCAGGCACAAGATTCAATAATCTGCCAGAAATCTTCAACCTTGAGGCTCGCCCCGCCAACAAGTGCACCGTCGACATCTTCGACAGCCATCAATTCCGCAGCATTCGAAGGCTTGACCGAACCACCATACAGAATTCGAAACTGATCGCCATCCTCAAACCGTGCCATCAGACCTGCGCGGATTGCAGCATGAACTTCGGCGACTTCTTCAACACTTGCCGTACGGCCCGTACCGATGGCCCAGACCGGCTCATAGGCGACAACCGTATTTTTGGCATTTGCCCCATCGGGAAGCGATACAGCCACCTGCCCGTTCACCACCGGCAACGTCGCGCCAAGATCGCGCTCTTCTTCGGTTTCACCAACACAAACCACCGCGATCAAACCGGCATCATGGGCCGCAATCGCCTTTTTGCGAATATCGGTAGAGCTTTCACCATGATCGGCACGACGTTCGGAATGCCCGACCAAAACATATTGCGCGCCAATATCGGCAAGCATCGGGGCTGCCAGATCACCGGTATGCGCCCCCGAAATTGCCGCATGGCAATCCTGGCCACCGACCGCGACTGGGCTGTCCTTGGTCACACCAACCGCCTCGGACAAAAGTGTCGCCGGCGGACAAACCAGAACATCACATCCAAGCGATCCTCTCTCAGACGCCTTTGCCGCCAAGCCAGATGCCAGCGCAAGACCATCTGCGCGCAAACAGTTCATTTTCCAGTTTCCGGCAATCAGGGGACGGCGTTGGGTCATGAGAGGTACCTCGTGCTGATCAGGTTCACATATTGTCCTTGTATCAAAATGATCACAAAAGCTTTGCGACCGTTACGATTTGTTACAGGACCTGTTTCGACGCGGGTTTTAGCATGTCAGTCCACCGGGGCCAAGTACCCGAAGACGCCTGTTGGTATATTTAAGATGTGATCCCTGTCATCTTCGATACAATCGCCTGTTGCCGCTGATAACACTCGCCATTAAGATGCGCGGCAAATTTGCTCGGGCCGATGCGCCCGAACGATCATAATGAAACGACGCCAAAGCCTGATTTTGGCGTCAAACCACGGATTGTTAGGCTTATCATATGCTTGCTGGCATTCGCACATTTTCGAAATCAATCTTCGCCAAGATCATCTTCGGCGTGATTGCACTGAGCTTCGTGATCTGGGGCCTGAACGCATCGATGCTCAATCTGGGCACCTCGCGTGAAGTTGC
Source organism: Candidatus Kaiserbacteria bacterium (assembly GCA_002401495.1). The sequence continues at coordinate 12,150 of NVTG01000029.1, read as the reverse complement.
CGAAATCGGCAGCCAAAGAATCACCCCGGTCGAACTGGACCGCGCCTTCCAGCGCAGCGTCCAGAATATGCGAAACATGTTCGGACCGAACTTTAACCAGCAGCAGGCCATCCAGATGGGCCTTCTGAACAATACGGTGCAGTCGCTCGTATCCCAGAAAATCCTGCGTGAAGATGCCAAGAATATCGGCATCGGCATCAGCGACGATAAAGTCCGCGAACAGATCTTCTCGTCTGACAGCTTCAAGGACCCGGCCACCGGCCAGTTCAGCCGTGACCGCTTCATGCAGGCGCTTTATCAGGCAGGCTACACCGAAAATGAATTCATCAACGGTGTGCGTGGTGACATGATGAGCCAGCAGGTCGTTGACAGCCTGACCAGCCCTGCCACTGTCCCGGACATCATGGCGCGTCAAATCGTTGCCTATCGTAATGAACAGCGCAGCGGGTCTTTCTTTGCGCTAAGCAAGGACGAATTTGCCAACATCCCGGTCGCCAATGACGCAACCCTTCGGGCCTATCACGAAGATAACGCCGCACAGTTCACAGCACCTGAAAGCCGCGATGTCACGCTGGCAACGCTGAGTGCGGCTGACCTGGTCCCGACCATCACCGTGACCGAGGAAGAAATCGCACAGTCCTATGCGCAGCGCGAACCGGAATTCCAGACCCCGGAAAAACGTACTGTCGAGCAAATCCTGTTTGCCCCGAACGAAGAACAGACTGCGCGCGAAGCCTATAACCGCCTGACGGAAGGTGCTGACTTCATGGCAGTTGCTGAAGATGCCGGCATGAATGAAGCCATGGTCAAACTTGGTGAGTTCACCGCCAATGACATCTTGCCGGATCTGAGCGAGGCCACCTTTGCCCTTGAAGAAGGCGGCATCTCCGAGCCGGTCGAAACAGCCCTTGGCTGGCACATTATCCGCGTTCCGTCCGTCACCCCGGGCAGCACGCAAAGCCTTGATGAAGTGCGTGACATCATTGTTGACGGGCTTAAACAGTACAAAGCCGAAGACGCGATCTATGATCTTGCCGCCGCCTTTGACGAAGAACTCGGTGCTGGCACCCCGATCGAAGACGCCGCACGTGATGTTGGTGCACGCACCTACAAGCTTGACGGTGTTGTTCGCGGCGAAGGCCTTGCTGGTCAAAACGTTGACGGCGCAGAAGAAATCAACGCCAAGATCTTCGAACTCGAAAACGGCGAGGAAAGCTTCCTTGAAGAAACCGCTTCGGGTACGCGCTATGTCGTTCGTGTTGAAAACGTAACCCCGTCGGCCCTGCGTCCGTTTGACGAAGTCCGCGACGAAGTTGTCGCCGCATGGACCGCCGAAGAACGCCAGCGCCTGATGATGGAAAAGGCCGAAGAACTGGCTGACAAAATCAACAATACCGGCGCGGATATCGCAACCCTTGCAGCCGACGACGCAGCCACGGTTCGCGAAACCGGCATGACCCGTCGCACCGGCCGTGGCCTTGCAGATGATGTAAACCCGGCAATTGCCGCGGCCCTCTTCACCCTCGAGGACGGCAATGCCAAAGCCATCCAGACCGGCGAAGACGTCATCTTGGTCAAGCTCGATGACATTCAGGCTGCCGACATCAACACGGCCGATGCCAAACCGGTAAATGACGAGCTCAAGGAAGCCCTGAACGAGGACATCCTTGCGCAATATCTCAACTACCTGAACGAGGAAATCTCGGTCAGCGTCAATAACAGCGTGATCAACGAGCTCTATACGCCGACCGCTGCAAACTGATAGGCAAACAAGGGCGACCGGAAAAATCTGGTCGCCCTTTCTCTATCTCGAAGACGATATATCCAACCCGGCCAAGCCAAACCATCGGACAGACCATGGAAATCAAACTGGATTTCACCAGTTTCAAGCAAAACTACGATAACGGCGTTTCGCAGGTTCTCTGGACCGCGCTGACAGCCGATCTTGATACGCCGGTCTCGGCTTTTCTCAAGATCGCCGAAGGCATGCCAAACACCTATTTGCTTGAATCTGTTGAAGGCGGATCGGTCCGTGGACGGTATTCCTTCCTGGGTCTCAAACCTGATCTGATCTGGCGGTGTTTTGGCGACAAGGCCGAACTCAATCGCCGTGCAATGGCCGATGCCGATGCCTTTGTGGCAGAAGCCGACGCCCCGCTTGATAGCCTCAAGAAACTGATCGCCGAAAGCTACATCGAACTGCCCGACAACCTGCCGCCCATGAGCGCCGGTCTGGTTGGCTATATGGGCTATGACACCGTCCGTCTGATGGAAAAGCTGCCAGACAGCAACAAGGATGAACTTGACGTGCCCGATGGCATCTTCATCCGCCCGACTGTCACGGCAAGTTTTGATACCATCGAAGACACAGTGACCGTGGTGACGCCAGTGCGCCCGGAAAGCGGCATTTCGGCTGATGCTGCCTATGATCTGGCCTGTGCGCGTCTTAATGACGTGGTGCAGCAGTTCCAGCGCAATCTGTTTATCGACCGTCGCTCCAAATCCGTGCCCGATACCCTGCCCGAACCAAAGGTCAGCGTTACCGAGGCCGGTTTCCATGACATGGTCGAAAAGGCCAAGGACTATATCCGGGCGGGCGATATCTTTCAGGTGGTGCTCTCACAGCGCTACACGCTGCCCTATCAACTCCCGCCCTTTGCCTTTTACAGAGCGCTTCGTCGGATCAATCCGTCGCCCTTCATGTTCTATCTCGATATCGGTGGTTTTCAGGTCGTCGGTGCCAGCCCGGAAATCCTGGTGAGGCTCCGCGACGGCGAAGTCACCATCCGCCCGATTGCCGGAACCCGCCGCCGCGGCAAAACGCCCGATGACGACAAGATCATGGCCCAAGACCTGCTTGATGATCCCAAGGAACGCTCGGAACATCTGATGTTGCTGGACCTTGGCCGCAACGATGTCGGGCGCGTCTCCAAACCGGGCACGGTGCGCGTCACCGACCGCGAACAGATCGAATACTATTCCCACGTCATGCATATCGTCTCGAACGTGGTCGGACAGATTGACGAGACCAAATACGACGCCATGGATGCACTCAAGGCCGGCTTCCCGGCCGGAACCGTATCGGGGGCCCCCAAAGTTCGCGCCATGGAAATCATTGATGAACTGGAATCGGTGCGGCGTGGCATCTATGCAGGCTGTATCGGCTATATCTCGGCCGACGGTTCGATGGATACCTGCATTGCGCTCCGCACCGCCGTCATCAAGGACGAGAAAATCCACATTCAGGCCGGTGCCGGTGTCGTCGTCGACAGCAAACCGGAACTTGAACACAAGGAATGCCAGAACAAGGCTGGCGCGCTCATGGCCGCCGCCCGCGAGGCCCATCGCTTTGCCTGATGGCAACAGGCCATACAGATGTGAAAATCATCATTCCGGGCGAAGGAAAACATAGACCCGCAATCCATGCCACCCTGCACAAACAGATTCCCGCCTTCGCGGGAATGACGATCTTTTTGGTTGCCGCGTTCGCTTAGCCCGTCACACTTTTCATTGATCTGCGCAGCACATCGGTAATCGGCACCAGCACAAAGCCCTTGGCCTGAATTTCCGGGATCCATTTTCTAAGCGCGCCAATCGTCAGATCACGTGGATGGCCAATGGCGATGGCAAATCCCTGCTTGCGCGCGACATTTTCGGTGCGGGCCAGCATATCGGCGATCTTGGCCGCATCATCGGCATCATCAATAAAGATGTCGCGCGTAATTGCCGGAACGCCAAAGCTGCTTGCCGTTGAATAGCCCACCGAGTCTGCGCTGGTGCGGCTATCAAGGAACATCAGGCCGCGTGACTTCATGACTTCCATGACAACACGCATGCGCTCCGGGTCGGCGGTAAACTTGCTGCCCATGTGGTTGTTCACACCGACATAGCCATCAAAACGATCCAGCATCCAGGTCATCTCATTAAGGATCTTCTGGCGATCATAGCGCGCCAGCAAGGCATGCGGTCCTGGATCAATCGTGGCCGATGACGGTTCCATCGGCATATGCAGCATCACTTCGTGCCCGGCATTGCGCGCGGCATTGACCTGTGCCTGCAAATCCCGGGCATAGGGCAGATATGAAATCGTAATTGGCCCCGGCAGATCAACCGTCCGGGCGGTGCGTGGCTGATCCAGACCGGCATCATCAATCACAATCGCGATCACTGGTTTGTCGCCGGTATCCTGTGTGAGTGCGGCATATTTCCGCCAAGGCTGGTCTGCTGACGCAACCGCGCTTGCAGGACCATCATTGCCACTATCACCCGGAAGAATGTCTTCATCCCGTTTTGGCTTGCGTGACGCCGGAGAGGTTACAAAGTCCGATAACCCGCCTGTCCTCTCCTGCACATCCTCTGATGCCGGTTCGCCATTGTCGCTGACCAGATATCCGGTGCGTCCACGTTCCGAGACCGAAGCCTTATCAGAAAGCTTGTAATCCTTGCGCAGCATCGGGGTGGGTTCCGGCTCGGCCAGGGCATAGTCCGGTGCGCTTTGATCCGCTGCACGGCCAAATTCGTCCGAGGCGCGATCAAGCTCAAGCATGCTGCCGACCGCAATAATCGCCGACAATGTACCCGCGACAAAAGCCCCGCCCAGCATCAGACGTCCAATACCACCCGTTTTCTTTTTCGGGGCAGTCTTCTTACGAGAGGATTTCTTGGGTGCCGCCTTCTTACGTTTGGCGGTCGTTGCCCGGGTTGCCCGGCGTGCCACGCTGTGGTCTCCAGTATTCGTTTGCTGGGATGCTCGTAGCGGCTGTTTCGTTCACTGAACAACCGCTTCCCATATGGTGATTATACACCGATCTTGTCGGCATGATTTTAATCTTTTTAAAACGTCTCTGGTTAGCGCACGGTTAAAGGATTACCCCTTACGCGATCACGGACGCGCCGAAAGCGAAAAAAGCCTTGCTCTGCTTCTGCTTGACGTAGCGACAATGGCGTTTATTCTCTGCCGACCTTAATGTGCATGAGCCCGCTTTCTGATGTATCTCCTCATCGACAATTACGACAGTTTCACATTCAATTTGTGGCACTATCTGCGCGAACTCGGCCCCGAGGTCGAAGTGCGCCGCAATGATGAGATCAGCGTGGATGCGGCCATGGCGCTCAATCCCGAAGGCATTGTGATTTCGCCCGGCCCCTGTGACCCGGAACGGGCCGGTATCTGCCTTGATGTGATCAAGGCTGCGGCGGGCAAGGTCAAGCTGCTTGGGGTGTGTCTTGGTCATCAATCAATTGGTCAGGCCTTTGGTGGCAAGGTCATCCGTGCGCCCGAATGCATGCATGGCAAGACCGATGCCATGACCCATTCCGGCACCAGCGTTTTTGCTGGCCTGCCAAGCCCGTTTGAAGCCACCCGTTATCATTCATTGGTGATTGAGCGCGAAACTTTGCCCGACAGCCTTGAAATCACCGCCCAAAGCGGAGATGGTCTGATTATGGGCGTTCGTCATAAAACCCATCAAATTCATGGTGTCCAGTTCCATCCCGAAAGCATCGCTTCGGAACATGGCCACGCATTGCTTAAGAATTTTATCGACTATGCCGGTGCCTGACCGGCGCTGGACCGCAACCAAGGAAGACCCGATGTCGACTGATCATGATATGAAGCCTATTTTGGCCAAAGTCGCAGATGGCGAGAAACTGAGCGAAAGCATGGCCGAAGTGGCCTTTAACGTGCTGATGTCGGGTCAGGCAACGCCTTCGCAGATGGGGGCTTTCCTGATGGGCTTGCGCCTTCGCGGTGAAACCATTGATGAAATCACAGGCGCCGCACGCGTCATGCGTGAAAAGGCAACCGGCATCATCGCCCCGGAAAACGCGGTCGATACCTGCGGCACCGGCGGTGATGGCAGCGGCACCTATAATATTTCGACCGGGGCTGCGATTGTCGCAGCCGCCGCGGGTGCCACCGTTGCCGAGCACGGCAACCGCGCGGCTTCATCCAAATCCGGTTCTGCTGATGTTTTGATGGCGCTTGGTGTCAATCTTGATGCGGATATGAATCTTCTTGAAAAGGCGCTTCGCGACATCAATCTCTGCTTCATGATGGCAACCCGTCATCACTCGGCCATGCGCCACGTCATGCCGACCCGTGTTGAAATGGGCACGCGCACGATCTTTAATCTGCTCGGTCCTCTGGCCAATCCGGCCAAGACCAAACGCCAGGTTCTTGGTGTTTTTGACAAACAGTGGGTTGAACCGATTGCCCATGTCCTGAACCGTTTGGGCTCGGTCCATGCCTGGGTTGTGCATGGCCACAGCGGCCTTGATGAAATCTCGACCACCGGGCCGACCTATGTCGCCGAGGTCAAGGACGGCAAGGTCACCACGTTTGAAATCTCGCCAAGCGATTTCGGTCTTGAAACTGCGACCCTTGATGACCTCAAGGGCGGCGATGCCGATGTCAATGCCAAGGCCATTCTTGATCTGCTGTCCGCACAGAAAGGCCCGTACCGCGATATCGTTCTGATGAATGCCGGGGCGGCACTTGTGGTCACCGGCATTGCCAGTGATCTGGCCGATGGCATCAACAAGGCGTCTGATGCCATTGATAGCGGCAAGGCTGCCGAAACCCTGCAGGGCCTTGTAGCGATCACCAACGAAGGAAACCCGGCGTGAGCGACGTACTGACCAAGATCTGCAACGACAAGCGCGAACATGTCGCGGCCTGCAAGGCGCGCACGTCCCTTGCGACCCTTGAGGCCGAGGCAAATATACAATCCGCCCCGCGCGGCTTTATCGCGGCCCTTGAAACCAGTGTTGCCGATGGCCGCTATGGCCTGATCGCCGAAATCAAGAAGGCATCACCTTCCAAGGGGTTGATCCGCCCGGACTTCAATCCGCCGGAACTGGCCAAGGCCTATAAGGCCGGCGGGGCAAGCTGCCTGTCGGTTCTGACTGACATTCCCTATTTCCAGGGCGATGACAGCTATCTGGTCGCTGCCCGTGCGGCCGTCGATCTTCCGGCCCTTCGCAAGGACTTCATGGTGGACCCCTATCAGGTGACCGAGGCGCGTGCCTTGGGGGCTGATTGCATCCTTCTGATCATGGCAGCCCTTGAAGATAGCTTGGCTTCTGAGCTTGAAGATGCTGCGCACAGCCTTGGCATGGATGTCCTGATCGAGGTGCACAACGCCCCGGAACTCGAACGCGCGCTGAAACTCAAATCGCGTTTGCTGGGCATTAATAACCGCAACCTCAAGACCATGGAAACATCCCTCACCACGACCGAGGAACTGGCAAGCATGGTCGGTGATGATCGTTTGCTGGTCGCGGAAAGCGGCCTGTTTACCCCTGATGATCTTGCCCGCATGGCAAAGGTCGGCGCACAGTGTTTCCTGATTGGTGAAAGCCTGATGCGCCAGGACGACGTCGCAACCGCCACCCGCAACCTGCTGGGCCTTGCGGCCTGATTGGCAACTGACCTGAACGTGATCTGGATCGGACAGAAATAATGGCAGACAAGCTTTCCCATATTGATGCCGGTGGCAATGCCGTCATGGTCGATATTTCGGCCAAGGCAGAAACCACGCGGACCGCCATTGCCAAGGCACGGGTTCTGATGTCTTCCGAAACCGCAAAGCTGATTGCGGATCGCGGCCATAAAAAGGGCGATGTTCTTGGCATTGCCCAGCTTGCCGGGATCATGGGGGCGAAAAAGACCCCGGACCTGATCCCGCTTTGTCATCCCCTGCCCCTGACCTCTGTCACGGTCGATCTCGAACTTGCCAGTGACGTTGATGCTGTCGATATCACCGCCACCTGCAAGACGACCGGCAAGACCGGCGTCGAGATGGAAGCCCTGACGGCGGCTTCGGTCTCGGCATTGACGGTTTTTGATATGTGCAAGGCTGTTGATAAAAGTATGAGGATTACTGATTTGCGGGTCACCCGGAAAGAAGGTGGCAAATCAGGGACCTTCACCGCAGACTAGTTTCCGGCTGCTTGCAAGCCCGCATTATTCAGATTTTTTAAATAAAGGCCGCGATTATTCAATTTAGGATTTTAATCGCATAGACGCGCTTGACCGGCGAAAAGAACTAAAGTAGAACATTTATGTATCCTTTTTGTTCTTTTTACAGGTTCGGGAAATATCATGCTGACGCGCAAGCAATATGAGTTGCTGGTCTATATAGACAATTACCTTCGCGATCACGGGATTTCGCCCTCTTTCGATGAAATGAAAGAGGCCCTGAACCTTAAATCCAAATCCGGCATTCACCGCCTGATCACGGGCCTTGAGGAACGCGGTTTCATCCGCCGCCTTGCACATCGTGCGCGCGCACTTGAAGTGGTCCGCCTGCCTGAAAACAATGAGGATGACGGGTCGGAAACTTCAAACAATGTGACCTCGATTGCCAGTGCGCGAAAGGCCCCGCATCGACCTGCAACCGTGCCAACCGCATTCTCCGAAGCCGGGGAATCCATCGGTCTGCCGCTTTATGGCCGGATTGCTGCAGGTACACCGATCGAGGCCCTTCGCGATCAAAGCACCATGGTACAGGTCCCGGCAGCATTGCTTGGCACCGGTGATCACTATGCGCTTGAAGTATCGGGTGATTCGATGGTCGAGGCTGGCATTCTGGATGGTGATACCGTCCTGATCCAGCGTTGCGAGCAGGCCCATGATGGCACCATCGTGGTCGCACTTGTTGATGACGCCGAAGCCACCCTGAAACGCCTGAAGCGCGGGCGTGGTGAAGTCCTTCTGGAGCCAGCCAATCCGCGCTATGAAACACGCGCCCTGTCCCCGGACCGTGTGCAGATTCAGGGCCGGCTTGTTGGGCTGCTGCGTCAGTATTAATTTGCTAAAGTGCATTCTGAATGAAAAACGCCCGGTGCTTTTGACCGGGCGTTTTTTGTTTTCTGAGGTTTGAGTTGTCTGTTCAAACGCTTAGCGCCCTGCTCTGCCACCAATGATGATCCAGGGCCAATTGCCGCTATCTTTCCGCACCGTTGTGATCCTGGGCTGGCGGCCAGCGCTTGCCGGTAAGTTGATTGCAGCACCACCCTGCCACCACAGCACATCGTCATCCACCACAAGACGCGCACCGGAATCGTGACATGTTTCTGGCAGGTCTGCTTGTTGGTTCACGACGATATCGGCATTGCGACAGGCATAAAACGGATTGGCGATGTTGCTTGCAAGAATGATCTGGAACGCTGTTCCGCTTTTGGTGATGTCCAGATAACACGGGTCATCGTCGCAGGCTTTCACGCGCCTTGCTTCATGTTCTGGTCGAATGCCAAAGCGGCCCATCCAGATATCCTTTTGAAAGCCTCTTAGCCCATTTGAAACATGTAGGATTTCGGCATCCGGATCGTAAACCGCCCAGCTTTCACGATCACCAGAGATCAACACTTCCGGTTCTTCATGCATCCCCTGAAAAACAATCGCCGTGAGGACCACCGGGATCACGGGCCAAATCATCGCCTTGTCACGCCAGATGATGATCCATGCCAGCGCCAACGACGCGAGCACAACAGCAAGCATATCAAGGCCCGAAACATACCAAAGGCCCCGGTCTTGCCCGGCCACCAGTTCGGCGGTTTGCAACAGGACGGTCAATCCCGGCTTCATCGCTGCAAGCGATAATTCCGAAAGCCCGAGCGGGATGAGTGCAAGGGTCAGGACAATCCATGGCATCACCCAAAAAGCCATTACCGGGATGGCCACCAGATTGGCAAAAATGCCCAACATGGAAATGCGCCCAAAATGATATCCGATGATCGGCGCGGTCACTGCGGTGACAATCAGACTGGTCAGGAGCAAACCGGCCAGATAAAGGCCTGCGCGCTCATACCAGGACAACATGCCCTGTCGATCCAGCCAGCGACGCCCCGGCCCGTCATAAAAAGCGACAAGTGCACCGACCGCAGCAAAGGATAACTGAAAACTTGCCCCCAGAACGGCATCGGGCCGCAGGACCAGCACCACGATGGCCGCCACTCCGACAAGCCGAAGTGATATGGCACGGCGATCCAGCAGCAGTGCCAACCAGACAACAAGCAGCATCACGAAGGCCCGCTGGGTCGGGATGGTCGCCCCTGACAAGCCAAGATAAACAAGCCCCGCCAGCATCGCGGCCATTGCCGCCCACTTCTTGATCGGATACCGCAAGGCAATCGCCGGAACGGCAGCCAGGCCGAAACGGATCAGGAAAAACACCGTCCCGCAAAGCAACCCCATATGCAGGCCCGAAATCGCCAACAGATGCGCAAGACCCGACTTGCGCAGATTGTCCGCAATGCTGGCAGTTACCTCGCCGCGCTCCCCGATGATCAGGGCCTTGGCAATTCCGGCTTCCGGACCTGTCATCTCATCACTGATGGTGGCGGAAATATAGTGACGCAACCTCTCAACACCACCCAGCAATGTATTGTTATTTAAAGAATTACTGCCTTCCAGAATTTCAAATTTCCGCCCAAAAACGAAACCGGAGGCACCGATATTACTGAAATACAGATTGCGCGAGAAATCGGGATCACCGGGAACAGATGGCGGGCGCAGCGGAAAGACACGTGCCGTTGCGCGCACGACGTCGCCAATCGCAAGATCACTGTCGCCCAGAAAACTAAGCCGAATATGCCAGCCAAGCTGATCACGGGGGATACCCACGATTTCCGACGGTGCCAATGTTGCCCGAATACGGTCGTTTCTTGGTTCAAGCGAGATAACCGTTCCGGTGACGTCGGTTGCATATAGCGTTTTTGTGGGAATATCGCGGGGACCCATTTCGGTATGGATCGCACTTGTCAGGGTGCCAAGAGCAAGACATGCAAGGAGCTGAAACCCGAAGGCCAGAACCGCCAGACGTCGCGACAGCCAGAAACCGCAACAAAGCAGAATCACAGCAAGCGACACCTGTGTCAGCCCAACACGCGCAGGAAGCAAGAAATAGCCCCCGCATCCCAACCCAAAGAAGATAACCGAAGAGAGAAACCACTTATTTCTTTGGCTTGTAACAACAAAATTAATTTGCGAGAAAAACACCGCAAACATTTGAATTAATTTATTTTTACCTGCTGCCCTACGACGAATGTCCAATAGCCCGCCTGCCGCATTGTTTCTATCTAACATCCGCTGTGGTGCAACAGCGTGTCATTTGTGCTATAGCCTGCACGCCAAAAGTCCATAGGACAAGCGACAACATCCAAATAACGGATAGATTGAATGACGGTTGTTACCCGTTTTGCCCCGTCTCCGACCGGGTTTCTACATATCGGCGGCGCACGCACCGCACTTTATAACTGGCTCTATGCCAAACATACCGGTGGCAAGTTCCTGCTCCGGATCGAGGATACCGACCGTGAACGTTCAACGCCCGAGGCAGTTGATGCCATTTTTGACGGCTTGAACTGGCTTGGCCTGACCGCAGACGAAGAACCGACCTTCCAGTTTTCCCGTCGCGACCGCCACGCTGAAGTCGCCCAAAAGCTCCTTGATGCCGGCAAGGCGTATTACTGCTATTGCTCGCAAGAAGAACTGACGGAAATGCGCGAAAAAGCCCGCGCAGAAGGCCGCCCGATGAAGTATGACGGCACCTGGCGTGACCGCGACCCATCCGAGGCACCCGAGGGTGTCAAACCTGTGGTGCGCGTGAAAGCGCCGCAGGAAGGTGATGCGGTGATCAATGATCAGGTTCAGGGCGAGGTCCGTGTCGGCAACGAACAGCTTGACGACTATGTCATCCTGCGCGGCGACGGGACCCCGACCTACATGCTGTCGGTTGTGGTCGATGACCACGACATGGGTGTCACCAACGTCATCCGCGGCGATGATCATCTGACCAACGCGTTCCGCCAGAAAGTCATTTATGATGCAATGGGTTGGGATGTTCCGACCTTTGCGCATATCCCGCTGATCCATGGTCCGGATGGCGCAAAACTGTCAAAACGCCATGGTGCGCTTGGTGTTGAAGCCTATCGCGATGAGATGGGATTCCTGCCCGAAGCAATCAACAACTATCTTCTGCGTCTTGGCTGGGGCCATGGCGATGATGAGGTTATCTCAACCGAGCAGGCAATTGAATGGTTTGACATCACCGATGTTGGCAAAGGGGCTGCGCGCTTTGATTTCGCAAAGCTTACCAACCTGAATGGCGTTTATCTGCGTCAGGCAGATGATACCCGCCTTGCAAA
>NVTG01000028.1 GCA_002401495.1 Candidatus Kaiserbacteria bacterium | reverse complement strand
GCTGCATTGTTTGTGTGTAGTGTTGAAAATACTAAGTGTCCTGTTTCAGCTGCAGTTACTGCAGCTGCCATAGTCTCAGGCCCTCTCATTTCTCCAATAAGTAATACGTCTATGTCTTGTCGGAATGCACCTCTAAGAGCGTGTTGGAAGTCTTTTGTATCTATTTTAACCTCCCTTTGGTCGATAAGAGACATCTTGGGTTCAAAAATATACTCAATAGGATCCTCAATTGTAACTATGTGCTCGGAACGTTCTTTGTTTATTAAATCTACAAGAGCAGCTAACGTAGTGGTTTTACCTTGTCCAACAGGTCCAACAACTAAAAAGAAGCCTTGCGTACGCCTGGCAAAACTTTCAAGTATTGGCGGTAGTCCAAGTTCGCTAATAGTACGAATTTCAGATGGAATAAGTCGCATAGCAATTCCTGCCTCCCCTCTTTGGAAAAAAGCGTTGCCACGAAATCTATGACCATCTTCTAGTTGATAAGAAAAGTCTATTTCTTTTTCTTCCAAAAATAAATCCAACTCCTCTTTTGAAATCATCTCTCCTAAAAGAGCAAGTGTATGTTCTCCTGTTAACTTTGCCTCTTTTGCAAGAGAAACCAGTGAGCCCGCAACTCTAATAGTTGGACTAGATCCAGCAGAAAGGTGTAGGTCAGAACCACCTTCGTGAATTAATACGTTTATGAACTTCTTTAAAGAACTTTTTGATTCCATATATCTCTATTGTACCGCAACAATACGGCTCCTCCACTTATCTAATGTGTACTATTTTTTATTCTTTTCTATCATCCTTTCAACTATAACCAAAACTTCTGAAGGTATGGCGTTTGCCTTAACAATATGCCCTACCGCCCCTAACTCTCTTGCTCGTTCTAGATCTTCTTTCTCTCCTTGATTTGATAATACAATCCACGCAGCATCTGGTACCAAATTTCTTTCATTAAGTTGTTTTAGAAATTCAAATCCATCCATTTTTGGCATAACCAAATCCATTACCACAGCATCTGGATCATACCCATCTTCAAGTTTAGTCAAAGCATCTTGGACACCACTAACTGCAACAATAGTGTGACCTGCTTGAGAAAATTTTAAGGTATACATGTCTAACAAAAACTCATCATCATCTACAATTAAAATATTATATTTTTCCATATGTTTAGGTTACCACACTATTAATTTCATCAGCCGGGCCAGAACCTTCTGAGCTTGAGGTTACAATTTCCTCAGCCAACAACGCTCCACTTAGTTTATTTGCCTCAGCAAACGAAACCTTTCCTGCAAAAGATTTTATTATCGCATCTTCCTTCATTGTAAGCATTCCATTCCTTCGTGTTATCTCCCTTATCTTGTCTTCAGCTGAGTCTGTTAAAATTTGACGCTCTAATTCTGCATCCATTGATAATATTTCAAAAACCGCAAGTCTTCCTCTTAAACCGCTAGGGCACTCATCCGTAGGTTTTGATTCAAAAAGAGTTTTTGGAATTTCTGGTCTATATTTTTCTGGTAGATCTGCAAATTGTTTCTCAAGCATCACTCGTGTACTTGCATCAATTTCTTTTTCATCTTCTGCCCCCTCACATGTCTTTCTAACAAGTCTTTGTGCAACGGCCAAAATCAAGGTTGGTGCAATTAAGTAAGGATCAACCCCCATATCTACAAGTCTTGGTATAACTCCAATTGCTGAGTTTGTGTGTATAGTTGAAAGAACAAGGTGACCGGTTAGAGCTGCTTGAACCGCTAATTTAGCAGTCTCTCCATCTCGGATCTCTCCAACCATAATTACATCCGGGTCTTGTCGCAGAGTCGTTCTAAGACCACTTGCAAAAGTGTACCCAATCTCAGGACGTACTTGTGATTGACTAACTCCTTCCATGAAATATTCAACAGGGTCCTCAAGAGAAAGAACGTTTTTAGTCTCTCTATCAAGCTCTGCAAGCATTGAATATAGAGTCGTTGATTTACCAGAACCTGTTGGTCCTGAAATTAGTATTAACCCATGAGGCTTAGCCACAGCCTCTTTTATCTTACGTAAATGATCTTCTGAAAATCCAATGTCAGAAACAGCAATGAACCCTCTTTCCCTATCAAGGATTCTCATAACTATCTTTTCACCGTTAGTAGCAGGGAAAGTTGATACACGGAAGTCGATCTTGTGCCCTCCAATTGTTGCTGAAAACCTACCATCCTGTGGTTTCCTTCTCTCGTCTAACCTCATTGAAGAAAGAACTTTTATTCTAGCTACGATTGCTTGGTGAACCTTAGCTGGAAGAGTTAAAGAAGTATGTAAAATACCGTCAACTCTAAATCTAACTTTTATTAATTTATCCGTCTTCTCTATGTGAACATCAGAAGCATGTCCGTCTACGGCATAGCGCAGAATTGTTGCAACAATTTTTATAACGGGAGCGTCTTCTTTTATAAAAGCTTCTCCTCCACTTTCTTGGTCGTTAATTTCTTCCTGGATATTTTTCTCATCTGCTGTTAGTTCAGTCTCAAGTTCAGTTAGCGCCCTTCCAACTTCTCCTCCTAGAGAGTTATACATTTTAAGAACAGCCTGCAAATCAGATTCTGAAATTAAAAATACTTTAAAAGGAAGTCCTTTCTTTCTTGTTATAAAATTAAGTGCGTCTATCCCTCCAATATTTGAAGGATCAGTCATTCCAACTTCTAGAACACCATCAGAAATTGCCAAAGGAACCATAGAATAGTGTGCGGCCGATTCTTCGGGAATATTATCCAGTATATTAAAAGGAATTTGTTCTCCACTTAAAACACGAGTAGGAACAGAAGAGCTTCCTGCTTTTGCAGTAAGAATGCTTTCTTGAGACACTCCAACTTTTCTTAATATTTCCTCTAGTGGTACACCTTTAGTTTCTGAACTTTTAAGTACAGTTTCAGCGTCCTCTTTAGAGAGGACGCCTTTCTCAACGAGGCCTTGCATGAGGGAGTTCCCCATAGGCAACTATTCTTGAAATGGATCGTTAGCCGATACATCTCCTTCAAAACTTTCATTTGATGGCAAGAACGGATTGTCTCGTCCTACTGGTTCTGGAATAATTTGTTTTCCAAAATCCTGCAGCTTTCCAAATGCCGGGTTCTCGAAAATTGAACTATCTAACTGAATTGAACGCATATCTAATAGTAACCTAAGAATGTCTTGGTCAACTACTACATTTCCTGAACTTCTGGAATCATTTGTTAATAGACTGGAAGTCGTCTGATTCCCTGAAAGTCCAAACCATCCTAAGGCTGCGATTATAACAATCAGTATAACCAGAATTATTTTATTTTGTTTTAGTGTATCTAACATATAAAGATATTATGGTAACCAATAGGTCATTAAGGAAACATTAAATGTATAGTTATCTTGAATTTCTGCCGAAAGAGGACTTATATTAAGAGAAACCAAATCTACAACCCTCAAACTTGATTCTAAATCCTTTAGAAGAAGAACAAACTCATCGTAAGTTGATATAACTTCAAATTGTAGAGTTAGAGACTTATATGGAAGGTTCTGAGTGTCTCCACCGTTTAATACAGCCCCGTCTTCCGCTTCTTGTCTAGGCTCTTCAACTGAAACACTTTGGATTCGTATACCATACTTGGAGGCAATTCCGTCCATATCAAGAACCAACCTAACGTTATCTACATGATCTGGAAGCATCTTTTGCAGTCTCTCAACATCACTTTGAGTAAAGAGGTTGTATCTTGAAAGTAAGCTACTCTTTAGCTCCTGAATTTCACGTGTTTTGCTAAGAGCTTCATCATACTGAGCTACAGTATCTTGGCTATTCTGAACATTGTCGTAAGTTGGACCAACGTAGTACACAAAAGTCAGTACTGACACTATTAAAAATATTACTGATAGTACTGTTTTTGTCATAATTACTGTTCTACATCGTTACTCCCACCAAACTCTCCAAAATCTTCTTCAACCGGCACATCTACCACCTCGGAAACATACTGGGAAACGTTCGTGTAATTTATCGCCGAAGGATTAATATTGGCGGTTACGATAAATGAAACTCCATCACTTATTAAATCAATCTCCGAAAAGATAGGGTTTCCAATTGCGTTATGCTGTCCAAATACACTGGCTTGCAATGCTACTCCGTTAACACTTTTTGCTTTTCCTTTTAGAGTTATGACCATTCCATCTACTCCCCCTGCGGTGTATTCAAAGGAATCGTAAGAAACAGACTTTAGAGTAGTCTCTTGTAGCACTTTAAATATTTCAGACGGTGCAGTGTGATTTGTTAGCACAGAGCTTGCTGCCATTAATCTCGCATCTAATCGAAGTAGCTGCTTAACAGAGTCTTCATCAAGTGCTTGGCGAGCTCTATTTAATTGTTCTGCTTTTTTATCTACATTTACAGTTAAGAACCTGTCGTAAAGAAATACTCCGGCTGCGAGTGCGAGTGATGCGGCTAAAATAACTACTGTAATTAATATTAAAATATCGCCTACTCCACCTGAAGATTTCTTCGGAGTACGTCCCGGTTGACGCGCTGGCATCTTATCCGGTATGAACGATGATTTTATTTGTGATTCCATAAAAAATATTCAACGAACTATTCCTGCATTTTTCTCAAAGCCATTCCAACCGCAACTGCAAATTCTGGACCTACCTCATTTAGCACTTCTTCAAGAAATGCTGGCGTTTGTATCTTTTCAAAAGGATTTCCCTTTTCAACTTCAACACTTACTATCTCGCTAATATACTTTGTGAGGCCATGCAATCCAGCACCCCCTCCCGTTAGTACAATACGAGAAACATTACGCCCATGCTTTTTCTCGTAACTTAATAGTACGCGATTAACATCTGAAAAAATACGTCCCAGTGTTGATAACAAGGCCTGTTTTACCTGATTATCTTGTTCAGCGTCAGCTCCTTCACGAACCATAAGACCTAAATCCTTCTTCATACGCTCAGCGTGTTCAAAATTCCACCCCATTGCTCTTGAAACTGAGAGGGTCATTTCCTGAGAACCCAAGTTTATAAGATGAGAGAATCGTATAATTCCTCTTTCCACAATATATACTTTCGTTGTAGCCGCTCCAATATCAACAATCATTATCGGCGCAATTCCGTGAGCCAAAGAGGAACGCACTGCACCAAAAATTTCTAATTCATAGAATCCAACATTCAATCCAGCAGTTTTAGATATGGTTTGTAGATTAGTTAGAACTTCATTGTGAATAGCAACAAGTAATACTTCTGTTTTCTTAATATCATTCTTTTTTTCATCGTCGTCGCGAGACCACTCACTATTTGATTGATCTTTTGGAATAATAAACCAGTCCAGTAGTACCTCATTTATATTAGCTGGAATATACTTACGAGCCTCTAATGGAATCATTTGAGCAAGTTGTGCTGCAGGCATGTCTGGCATCTCAATTACCGAGGTTAAACTTGAAAGAAATGGTACTGAAACCCCTGCATTTGTTGCGGTAACATTAGATTCATTAACTAGATCAGTTAAAGCTTTTCCTTGTTCGGTTGGAGATAAATGTGTTGCTCTTCCTACTTCAGTTCCTGAGTACGGACCTAAAGCAATCTCTCCGTAGGTTTCTAAGACTGCGCGCCCTTTCTCACGGCGCAATTGCACCACCTTAATTGAAGAAGTTCCTATGTCTACCCCTAAAACACTACCTCCGCGGGCATTGCCTTTACCTAAAGAACTAAGAACTTTATCAAAAATACCCATATATTAGTGATATTGTAGCATGTCTACCTAGGTTACAATTAGAAGATGTTAGAAAAATTGATACAAATACTGTTTCCAGAGACTAATTATGAAAGAATAGTTTCAAACATTGAATATTTAACTCCAGAGGTTAGCACAGGAGAAATAGTTACTTGTTGTGATTATAGAAACAAAGAAGTTAAAGCGGCCATTTCTCTTTTGAAAAGAGGTGTTAAATCAAACTCTGACCGACTGCTCTCAACACTACTCTACGACGTTCTCCTTGAAGAGGTTTCCGAATATGATTTCTGGGACAGAAAGCAAGTTGTAATAATTCCAATGCCAATTTCTAGCAAAAGAAGAAAGGAGCGTGGTTTCAATCAAATGGAAAGAATTTGTGAATTACTGCCTTCCCCACTAAAAGAATGTGTTGACGTAAACATCCTTAAACAGGTTAAGAGTGTAGTGATGCAAAAAAGACTCTCCCGGAAGGAGAGAATTGAAAATGTTAAAGGTATTTTTGAAGTTAGTGGTGACTTGAAAGGAAAAACTGTAATCTTGGTTGACGACGTGCTTACCACTGGAGCTACAATGAATGAAGCGATTGAAACTCTTGGAGATAACGTTAAGGCGTTTGCGCTAGCTCGTGCCTAATTTGTCCACCATCTCAATTTCTTCATAAATTCCCTCAATTAAATCGTATTCTTTTGCTTCCTCTAGTGTTACCCAAGCATATTCCACACTATCTTCATCTAAAACCACCTCCCCGCTAAGATAAGGTGCGTAATAGCTTAGAATAATCACGGGAACACCGTCTGGTCGTACAAAAGTAATATCTAAAAGAAAGTCGAGTTTTCCAACTTCTAAATTTGACTCTTCTTTAATTTCTCTTCTAAGTGAGTTCTCAATTGCGCCGTACCAATGGTCACCTGTTGTCTTTGGTGTATTTATATAGTCTTCTGTCTCGAGTCCTCCCCCGGGGACAGTCCACATATTAGGAAACGCCTTCTTGTTAGGCGCACGTTTTAAAATTAGATATTTTCCTTCCTTGTGAATTATCGCCGTTGATGTAATTCGGTGTAGTTCCATATAAATATAGTACCAAACAATTTGGCGGAGAGAGAGGGATTCGAACCCTCGAGGGGGTTACCCCCCTACATCCTTAGCAGGGATGCGCTTTCGACCACTCAGCCATCTCTCCGTGAGTGCTACGATACCATATTTGATATACTTCAACCAATGAAACCGACAGACAAATTGACCGACCACTTCCGTCTTGTAAAACAACAAAAAGCAGCTTTGGAGAAGCTGAACATCAGTACTCTACAGGACCTTTTGTTCCACTTTCCTAACCGTTACGAAGACGTAGGTGCCGCAAGAAGAATAATAGACATTAATGGAGACGAAATTGTAACCGTTTACGGAGAGCTATCTAATCTAGAAAAGAAACTCGCATGGAAAACAAAGAGATATATGGTGGATGCCACTTTGTCTGACGCCACCGGAAGTATTGGAATAAAATGGTTTAACCAACCTTACGCCGCAAAAATGTTTGAACACGTAAAGTACGTGAAAGTAACGGGAAAACCTACCGGAAAGTCAGCGATGTACTTTGCAAACCCAACAATACATCCAATGCCATCCCTCCCAGAGATGGAAGGTTCGGCCGAGTTATTCTCTGTGTATCCTGAAAGTCGTGGGATAACAAGTAGGTGGATGTATCACGCTATTCATCGACTTCTTGAAGAAGGAGTTCACGAAATGATTGAAGACATAATTCCACCAAGCATTCTAAAAAAATACAAACTCCCCGCACTATCCTCAGCTTTAGTTTGGGTGCACACACCACAAAAGAAAAAAGATGCTTCGTCTTCAAGAAAACGTTTCTCCTTTGAAGAAGTTTTTCTAATCCAAGTAGCCCACCAAAAGAACCGCTACGAGAGTACTCAGCTTAAAGCTCCACACGTAACAGCAGACGAGGACGCTGCACAAAGCTATATCGAAGCACTTCCATACACCCCGACTGATGCGCAAATCCGCTCAATACAAACAATCCTAGAAGACTTCAAAAGAAACTATCCAATGTCTCGCCTATTAGAAGGAGACGTGGGCTCCGGAAAGACAACGGTAGCGGCCGCCACTATGTATGCAATAGCAAGAGGAAGTATTGAAAGCAAAAAATACGCCCGTCCACAGGTTGCGTACATGGTTCCAACTGAAATATTAGCAAAACAACAATTTGCAGGATTAATTGAAGCGTTCGAACACTCACCTATTCCAATTGGCCTCATTACAGGAAGCGGCTGTAGAAAGTTCCCTTCAAAAGTTAGTCCAAAGGAGGCTACCAAAATCTCCCGAGCACAATTATCTAAATGGGTAGCAAATGGAGAAATACCGATAGTAGTAGGAACACACGCCCTAATTTCAAAGAATGTAATATTTGAAAACCTTGCCTACGTTATAATCGACGAGCAGCATCGCTTTGGAACTAGGCAAAGGAAAAAACTAGCTCAAAAAGATGGCTCAGCACCTCATCTACTATCAATGACAGCAACTCCAATACCAAGAACTCTTGCACTAACCATTTACGGAGACCTAGATCTATCAATTCTGGATGAAAAACCTAAAGGAAGAAAAGAAATACAAACAAAAGTTGTTCCACCAAAGCAAAGAGACGAAGTCTACACCGCGGTACGTAGTGAATTAATTAACGGAAGACAAGCATACGTAATTTGCCCGCGCATTGACGAGCCTGATCCAGATAAGGCACTAGCTTTGAGAGTAAAATCAGTTAAAGCTGAGGCCAAACGACTACAGGACGGTCCATTTTCAGACTACGCTGTAGATATTCTTCACGGAAAGATGACTCCAAAAGAAAAAGAAGAAGTTATGGCGAGGTTTGAAAACGGAGAAATTGACGTATTAATCGCGACATCCGTAGTCGAGGTTGGTGTTAACGTACCTAATGCAACTATGATTATAATTGAAGGTGCTGAACGATTTGGACTTTCACAACTTCACCAGCTACGGGGTCGTGTTCAGCGCTCAAGCTACCAACCATACTGCTATCTTTTCTCAGATACTAAAACTCAAACTTCACTTGATAGACTAAAAGCCTTAGAAAAGAACTCAGATGGTTTTGCATTAGCAGAAGAAGACTTAAAGCTTCGTGGAGCCGGTCAATTAGCAGGAATGCAACAATGGGGAGTTTCCGATATGGGAATGGAGGCTCTACAAAACTTAAAGATGGTTGAAGCTGCGCGAAATGAGGCTACAAAGCTAATTGAAAAGGATCCACAACTGGAAAAACACGAGCTAATTGCAGAAAGAATCCAAGAAAAACTCTCGGATTTACATATGGAATAGTGTATACTCGAAAACTGGAGGTGTACTGATGACTGATTTGTTCAACCTTGCGATCCTTTTTTCAGCATTTACCGCACTAGCGATTATTATCTACATTTTTATGGAGGTCAAACGCTTTAGCGGCAAGATCCAAAGAGGCGCCTCGCAGCTTTCTATAGATATCGAAAGAGAAACGCGCCAATAGAAAAGGATTTGTCAAAATAACCAAGGGTCCGGAAACGGGCCCTTTGGACTACCTAAACAAATTCAAAAAGAATCTTTCGATTGCTACTATAACGGCAGCTAAACTCTGCTCAACATTAGATTTGTAGACCACTTTCCCTTCTGGATTAAACGAACCTTCTACGTCACTTTCAAAATACGAATAACACTGTTGTTTTCCATACTCTTTACACGAACTATAAGTACAAGAAGCCTTTCCACCAATAGTATCTCTGGTACAGGTTCCACATCCATTAGTCCAACTACTGCAAACTCCGGGAACGTAATTAAGTGAAATGTTTGTACTAAAATCTTTTACTATTACGGAAACTTTTTCTTCTTTAAAATCTACATTTGGGTGTTTTCGTATAAGAGAGGCTGAATACTCCCCCATTTCTGCATAAGTATGAGTGACCTGTTGGTAATGCTTATTAGTAGAAACACACTCACGCTCTACGCTCTTACTCCCATCCCCCCAGTCTATTTTATAAGTAAGCCCGTCTTTACAAAGATCTCCACCAACAAGCACTCTTGCACGCACTTCAAGTGGAACTGTTCCATTTGAGGGTTCAACACTAAATCCATGAACTATTCCAGGAAGAAAAAGAACGGCTAAAAGCAAGTACTTCATATTTAGTTCCCTCGTATTGTAAATTCATCTGATGCGTCTTCTACAAGAGTTTGAGCAGTCTTTGACCCTGGAGCACAGAATCCAAAGCACGCATCTTTAGGAGTATATAGCGCACCACGGATCTTGTACTTCAAATGCGCCTTACTAATTACATTTGTTGTTAGAGAACTACAACCAGCATCTAGTCCATCTGAGAAAAATTCGTTACAGTAATCACTTGTGGAAATTGTCGCTCTTCCTGTTTGGTAGTCAACTTTTATAGACTTAAACTTTTGTCCAGTTACTGCATCTTCAAGAATTAAATACATCCCTACGTCTGTTGCTCCAACAGTTGCATTCCACCATACTCGTATGTCGTCCCCAAGAGAGTACATTGAACCCGCTGGGTTAGTTATATTCAATGTATTTGAGATCCACTGGTTCTCACAAGTTCCGGTGTACAAAAAGGTAGCTCCAACTGCATCTAAGTTACAGCGATTACTATACGTTTGCTTTAGTGGTTTCTGACAAGTAGCACCATATGGACAGGCATATGCAGGTAGTCCACACACAGGATCATACTGTGCAATACAAGCTGTTCCACCTACTGATATTCTTGCAGTAGAGATTGCAGTTGCAGAAAGTGAGTACGAGCGAAGTCTTTTATACAGTGTTGCAACATAATCTCCTCCAAAGTTATATGTATGTGTTACAACACCAGGTGACTGACAATAGTCCGCCGGGGCATAACAGGAGATGTCTTGTTGTGCTGTTCCATCTCCAAAATCAATATAGTGTCTATACGGAGTGTATCCTCCTACATTTGCACTGAAAGTAACATCAAGTGGAGAACGTCCTGAGGCAGGAGTTGCTGAAAGCACTCCTGTAACTACGCTAGTTCCAACTTTAACTGTTGTAGAAGTTTGTGCTTCTCTTCCTGAGCCGTTTCTCACTGTTATCTTAACTGTGTAAGTTCCTGCGTTTGTATATGAGTGAGTGAAGGTGGTGCTCTGAATAAAATTTGATCGAATAAATCCTAAAACTGAATCATACGCACTAGAATAAGTATTCTCTCCCCAATCTATTTTGTAAGTCAGATTTCCTCCTAATGAATCAGACGCTTTAATCGTCCATGTACCTGTCTGGTTTGTTCGTAGTGTAGTAGGTCCTGAGAATCCACTTATTACAGGAGAGGAATTTGTGTTAGAGAAATACTCTTCACACTTTGTTTTTCCCTGCCAAACACAGGCTCGTTTAGTACAAGCTAACGGACCTCCAACATAACTACGCGTACAAGTGTTACATCCGTCGTACCATGCCTTACATGTAGCTGGAGCTCCTGAAGTAGGAGTTGGGGTAATAACATTTCCTCCACATTTTCCTTCGTGTAGTAAAGTGGCGTTTATTCCTCGTAACTGACAAAGATTGCTGTATGTCTTATCAACTGATCCGATTCTTCCACAAACAGGAGCATACTCTAGGGTACAAACTATTGGGTTACCAACGCCTGGCGTAGTACCCGCACACGCCTGGGCTATTATGGACCGCGTTACAGGACCAACTGCGCCAAAGCCTGTGGTTGAGGGTGACCCATATGATATTGGCCCATGAACACTCTGCCATGAAGCAACCGCATTTTGAGTTACCCCACCGTAGTATCCAGTAATTGAAGGATAAGTGTATGCTCCTTCACTTTTAAGAAAGGCCTGGAGGGATGAAACATCATTTCCTCTAAGTCCAATGTATAAGTCACGCCCTAATGTAGGACAAGTCGAAATAGATGGTGTTACAAACGCGGGACTAACAACTACAGGAGTACTCTGAACGCTGTTAAGTTGCTGTTGCAAAGAAGACACTGTCCTTAAAAGACTTTGAATTTGTGCGAGCAGGTCATCTATTAAAGAAGCACTTGATACAGATGGGACTGCAAAAACTGCAACTAGAGCAATTGTAAGGAATGTTTTTTTATACATAGGTTTATATTTAACTGTAGTTAATATAATACTACAGAAAAACACTGCATGTTTGTCCACCTTCTAGGATTTGAACCTAGGACCGCCAAGATATAAGCTTGGTGCTCTAACCAACTGAGCTAAAGGTGGAATGGCTAAATATTACTAGAACCCAAAGCTATATGCCAGCGTGTTCTATATCTTCCTTCTTTTTAATAGGAATGTTGTGCTCTTTGAGCAACTCTTCAAACTCTTCTCTTTCAAGATTTTCTTTTTCAATTAACCGTTTTGCGATTGCATTAAGAACACTTCTCTTTTCTGTAAGGATAGCCTCTGCCTTTTGATACGCCTCATCCATTATTCTCTTAACCTCTGAATCAATTTCAGCGGAAACTTTTTCAGAATGTTCTCGTCCTGTAACTCCTTCACCAAACATAGCTTTTCCGTTACTTCCAACGAGTGCAATAGTTCCTATCTTGTCTGACATTCCCCAACGAGTAACCATGTTACGGGCCAAATTAGTTGAAACTTGAAGGTCGTTTGATGGACCAGTTGTAACATCGTTAAATACCATTTTTTCTGTAATGTATCCAGCTAGAGAAACAGCAATATCATCAAGGAATTCTTTCTTTGATTGCATTTTTCTATCCTCAAAAGGAAGTTTTAACATATACCCTGCTGCCCTCCCGCGAGATATTATCGAAATCTTGTGAACTGGGTCTGAATACGGAAGAATACTTGCCACAAGTGCGTGTCCGGCTTCATGATAGGCTGTAATTTCTTTTTCCTTTTTGTTTAATACGTGACTCTTTCGTTCCGGGCCAAGCATTACTTTTTCAATTGAACGAACCAGGTCATATTGAGTTACTTCTTTTCTTCCTTCTCGTGCGGCTAGAATTGCAGCCTCGTTGGTAAGGCTTGCAAGATCAGCCCCTGAAAATCCAGGAGTTCTTTCTGAAATTACATCTAACTTAACATCCTCTCCAAGGGGAATCTTTCTTGAATGAATTTCTAAAATTCCTTTCCTTCCCTCTCGATCTGGAAGATCGATTGTTACCCTTCTGTCAAAACGTCCAGGGCGCAGTAGTGCGGGATCCAAAACATCAGGTCGGTTGGTGGCCGCCATTACAATAACTTTTTCATTTTGTTCAAATCCGTCCATCTCTACAAGTATTTGGTTAAGTGTCTGTTCACGCTCATCGTTTCCACCACCTACTCCTGAACCACGAACACGTCCAACTGCGTCAATCTCGTCAATGAATACAATAGAAGGAGATACCTTCTTTGCCATCTTAAACAAATCACGCACACGTGAGGCTCCAACTCCGACAAACATTTCTACAAACTCGGATCCTGAGATAGTAAAGAAAGGAACACTGGCCTCCCCCGCTACAGCGCGAGCCAAAAGTGTCTTCCCTGTTCCAGGACTTCCCATTAGCATTACTCCTTTAGGAATCTTTGCGCCAATTTGTAAGAACTTCTTTGGGTTCTTTAAAAAGTCTACAATTTCAGATAACTCGTCTTTAGCTTCTTTTGCACCGGCAACATCTTTAAACATTACTTTCTGAGATTTGTCGTTGGGATCAATCATTCGTGCCTTGCTCTGACCAAAAGTTAGAGCCTGCATTCCACCTCCGCCTTTCATTTGTCGTGAAAGATACCAAATTATCAAAACGATAATTATTATAGGAATCATTAGAGGAGCTAGTGCCATAAACCAGTAACGGAATCCACTTGGGTCAACAATACTAATTTCAACCGCTGAAAGTGACTCGTGAGATACTCCATAATTTACAAGAGTTTCAGTTAATGATGCTTCGTTTTCCTTTTTAGATTTTTTTACAATTTCCTCTGCGTAGGTAACT
>NVTG01000027.1 GCA_002401495.1 Candidatus Kaiserbacteria bacterium | reverse complement strand
TTCCGGCTCACTTAGTTCCAGAAGATCAATTTCTTTGGGATAACACGGAAGATAACAGGAAGGAGTATGACCCATGTTCGGGAGAGGATGTGTAATTACCTCATTAGTTCTCATGCTGTTTACTGTTCCAGTCCTCGCACACCACGACGTTGGAGTGAATGGTGAAATTGTTCTTGGGGAAGAAGTGGAATTCTGGATACCTACTTTGGTTTGCGGATCCTGGACAGACTCGGATTACATTATGAGAGCACACTTAGAAAGTGGGTATCTTGAGGCCAAGAGATTCACAGAAGAGTATGGATGCGGAATGAAGTATCCGGGTCTTGCTGTGTTCGAAGAGCTTATGCGCGAGGACAGGGTTGATTTCCCTGGACACAAAGACGTAACTGTTTCTGTCGTTCGATTCACCAATAGTGGGGAAGAGTACTTTGGACTCATCAGCGGATTCACATTTGTGGACGAAACAGCAGAGGTAGTCGAGGGGCCAAAATAAACACACCATCCGGATTTTAATTCGGGTGGTGTCTTGTTGTTGTGGGGTAGTACTATTAGCTTTATTGTACGTGTCGTACAATATATCTTTTGCGACATGTTATATAACTAATACCGCTTAGTAAACACGTATATAAATCTCAACCTGCTTCTAACCCCTCAAATATTTTTATTTTTTTATCTAGTGCCTTTTTGCACATATATGTATTAAATCTAATTTCCCAGTCTTTTGACCCATTTCATTAAAAATAAGTTAATCACCCTACTCTACCCCGTTCTCAATACCCTATATATATTGTGCGACATTAAACTATTTGGTACTAGTATACCAAGTAAGGGAGAGTGAGAAGGATCTAGTTGAGGTAATCTATAGGATTTAGATAACCACTCCATGAAGCAACAGGCACTTTCGCATCAGCACAGTTAGTCCTTGCTTTAACATCTCCAAGACGTACAACTTTAACAGCGTCGTTAGCATAAAGAGTAAAGTGAAGGTGAGGTCCTGTAGAGAATCCAGTATTTCCTGAGTATCCGATAACACGTCCGGTACCAACTGCATCTCCGGGACTAACACTTATATCTGAAAGGTGTGCGTATAGAGTAGCTAGACCGTTTACGTGTTCAACGAGTATCCATTTTCCATACGAGTAACATCCTCGGAAGGCATCTGTGTTCCCTGTAGCTTTAATATTTCCGGCAAGAGCCGCTTTAACGGGCGTCCCTATCGGAGTTCCCATATCCATTCCGTTATGTCCACTTCCGTTGTAAGCGCCGGACTTTGAAAATTTCGTATTTCCAAAGTATTGGGTAATTCGAACCTTATCTAATGGCCAACTCAGTACCCCCTTCCCTGCAGGCGGTATGCTAGATGGATCCAAAATATATTGCAGTTCAGATTCAAAGCTTCTTAGTTGGGATTCAAATTCTTCCTTGGCCTTTTTCTTTGCAGTGATAAGTTCCTGGTAAGTGGACTCTCTGTTCTTAGTTTCCTTTAAGAGAGAGTTCTTCGCTTGCCTGTTTATATCCAACGAACGCTTTTGAGTTGAAAGATCGGTTTTGTGAGAGACTAACTTACCTTGTTGAATTTCCTTTTCCTCTCGGGAGGCTTCAAGAGATTTTCTTTGGGCAGTTAGTACTGTAACTTCTCCTCTAACTACTACTTGGAATTTCTGAAGAGCTTCTACATCATTCCAGAGATTAGAAATATCGTTACTATTTAAAATTATCTCCACAAAAGAATCACTCTCCGTTTCGTTTATTCTTCGTATAGTTTCAGCCAGTGCTTTTTGATTACCGGCGATTAGCTCTTCCTTAGTATTAATATCGTAAGTCATTTCTTCAATGCTGGAGCTTGTTGTGTTGATCTGTCTTTGGGTAATAGATAGGCTTGCTCCAACTTTTTTCCTTGAAACATCTAATTCCTGAACAGCTCCTTGAAGAGTATTCTTCTCCCTACTTATTTCAGTTAGTTGAACTTCATACTTCTTAATCTCCTCTTCAATTTCAGAAATTTCAGTTTGTTGGGTGTCTATCTTATTACGAATATCACTTGCACTTTGTGCACTCAACACTCCTGGAGTGAGTAAAAGAATAGTCAAAAATCCAGTTAAGATTTTCATGGTTAGAGCAAATCAATTGCTGTTTTAAGACGGCTACCAGTCTCCTCTCTACCAAGAATTGCAGCAAGCATAAACGGATCTGGAGAACGTTTTGCACCGGAAAGAGCAAACCGTAAAGGTCCTAAAACGTCACCTCTACCGTTTTCATCAGCATATGCCCATATCTCTTCCTTTATACTCTCAGGGTCCCATTTTGAAGCCTCTAGGAGTGTTTTAGCAACGTATTGCAGGTGTCCTTTGGTGGTTTCTGCTGGAGAATCTTTCCATTTTAGATCTTCCGAATTAATAGCAGGTGCATTAAGTAGCCAGTTAAACTCGCCTTCTTTATGCATCTCACTAACTTCTGAAAATTTGTGTAATCTTTCTCGTATTACGCCTTCGATAAGTAAGGAGAAGTTCGGATGATTTTCTATTTTCTCGTCCTGAAGAAATTCTTTTACCATACTTGTGTACTCCTCCATTGGGAGTTCTAGTATGTGATGCTTGTTAATTGAATCCAGTTTTTCATAGGAAAACATTGCAGGTGAATTATTCACTCTTTCAATTGAGAACTCCCCTACTAGTTCTTCTTTTGTAAAAAATTCTCGCTCATCTCCCGGGTTCCAACCTAAAAGCGCAAGATAGTTTAGGATTCCTGCGGGAATATATCCAAGGTCTTTGAACTCCTGATATGTTACAGCACCGTGCCTCTTCCCTAGTTTCTTTTTGTCGTTTCCTATAATTAGTGGAAGGTGTGCGTATTGCGGTACTTCTCCACCTAGTGCGTCTATTAGAAGCATTTGTCTAGGCGTTGAAGTTATATGATCTTCTCCCCTAATTACATGAGTGATACCCATTTCTATATCGTCTACAACAACAGTTAGGTGGTAAATCGGATTATCAGCAGAACGAGCGATAACAAAATCACCAAAGTCTGTTGTATCGATAGTTATCTCCCCGCGGATAAGGTCAGTAAATGTTAATTCTTTGTTTGGGTTTTTAAATCGTATAACATTCTTCCCTGGCTCCCCTTCTGATTCTTCTGCAACGTAGGCATTTCCATTTTCAATTAATGTATTTAACGCGGCAATATATTTTTCAGTTCTTTCTGATTGTCGAAACGGTCCGCTGTCAAAATCTAGTCCCAGAGACTCCAGAGCCTCAAGTGCTACCTCTTCGTGTTTTTGATCACTGCGTTCCAGATCAGTATCCTCAAAACGCATAACAATTTCACCGTCGTTATGGCGCGTGAAGAGGTAGTTAAAAAGAAGTGTTCTTATGTTTCCAATATGAAGACTTCCAGTTGGTGAAGGTGGAAAGCGTGTAATTATTTTATTCATGATTATCTGGGTTAAACATTTCTGCAAACTTTATTACATTCGTAAAAGCTTTAACTTCTCTTAAAGTTTCCCTGTTAAAGTATCTTAATTCAGTACATTCATCAGATGCTGTAAAGTCGAGATTCTTAACTTTAGTAATATATAGAACGTTTGAAGCCCAATAGCCTGATAGATTTTTATCAGTTAAGAAATAGGAAGGCGTCTTCTCCATACTTGTAACCTCTAGCCCTGTCTCCTCAAATATTTCTCGCTTAAGTCCCTCTGTAGGATCTTCACCAAAATCTAATCCTCCCCCCAGTAATTCCCAGTAACCATTTTCTTCTTTGGCAAGCAAAAATTCTTTCTTTTCATTAATGATTATAGCTTTTACGCTTGTTCTATAATAAGCGTTTGGTATTTCCATATTATTCATGTTCAAGTGCTGTTTTTATTATCATATGAGCCACTTTTCTAGCAGCATCAGGACGCGAAAATTCTAAAGCGGCTTTCCTCATATCACTTTGAATTTCCTCACTTCCAAGTATTCTGTCAATTTCTGCAACAAGAATGTGTTCACTTAGATTCTTCTGTTTTAGTACAACGGCAGCACCGTCCCTTGCGTAGGCGAAAGCGTTTCTAGTTTGGTCGTGTGATACTTCTTCAGGAATTGGAATAACAATTGAAGGTATTCCCCACGCTGCTGTTTCAAAGATAGTTCCTGAGCCGGCACGCATAACAACAATAGACGCAACTCCAGCTGACATTCTTGTGGCCAAAGTATTCAAATATCCAAAAGGTTTATAGTTATCTTTGTTAGGGTGATCTTTTAAGATAACTCTAGCAAGTCCTTCCACAGTTTCCAGATTTTCCTTTCCTGTTTGATGGATCACCTGGTACTTATTTAAAAGCTCAGGCAGTGCGTCCAATATCACAGAGTTGATGGAAGTAGCGCCTTGTGATCCTCCAAGGATAAGAATGGTTTGTTTTATAGAATCAAGTTTCAGATATGCGTGCGCACCTTCACTTGCCGGCCTAAATAGAGCTCGTCTTATTGGATTCCCTACTAACGCTATTTTAGAATCATCAACATTTTTAAAGTACTCTCGTACTCCAGGAAAGGAAATAGCAACGGCCCTTGCCCATTTAGAGGCGAGTAGGTTTGCTTTTCCGGGGTGTGCGTCTGATTCGTGAATGATTACAGGAATATTTAAAATTCTCGCCGCAATTGTAGTTGGAACACTTGCATAGCCTCCTTTGCTAAAGACAACGTCAGGATAGAGGAAAAACAATTGTATGGTTGCCTGAATAGTTCCAAAGAGAGTTTTAAAAACATCGAACAAGTTCCGTATTGAAAAATACCTACGAACCTTCCCGGCACTACTTTTTTTCCAAGTGATATTTTGCTCAGCTAATGCGTCGCTATCTAACAAGTGAGGAGCAATGTAAAAAAGCTCAGGGGTAAGTAACCTGTCTTCTTCTACAATATTGTGAATTTCCTCTGCCACTGCAATTAGTGGGTAGAAATGACCACCGGTACCAGCACCTGTAAAAACGATTTTCATACACCTAGTATATCGTAATTATTACTTAGCGTAACGCGACACGTTAAGGATAATTCCAACTCCAACCAACATAACAAACATAGCGGTCCCACCGTGACTTATAAAAGGCAAAGGAAGTCCTGTAAGTGGTATGACCCCTACCATTGAAGCAATATTAACTAGTGCTTGAATTGCTATAAGAAGAGTAATACCTATAACTACTAAACCTCCGAAATAATCAGGTGCTCGTACCGCAACCCAGAAGGAGCGCACTACTAAGGCAACAAAGAGACCTATTATCAAAACAGCCCCCGCAAACCCAAACTCTTCAGCAGCAACCGCAAAGACTGAGTCCCCTGTTGGCTCAGGTAAGTACCCAAACTTTTGAACACTTTGACCGAAACCACGGCCGGCTATTTTTCCAGAGCCAATAGCAATTAACGATTGTTTAATCTGATATCCAGAACCAAGTTGATCAGCTGATGGATTTATAAAAGTAGTAATACGATCTAATACATAAGGTCGCACTGCAATTAATGCACCTAACGCGATTATTGAAATTAACAGTAGGATTCCTAAATCTCTCCACTTTGCACCAGCTGCAAAAAACATTCCACCGGCTGCCGCTACTATCACAACAAGAGTACTAGTATCTGGTTGTAGTAATAATACTAGTGAAGGAACGGCGAGAATTAAAATAAATGCGAGAAGTCCATTCTTGTACTTCCCTAGATGCATTCTGTTACTAGCAAGATACGCCGATAGATATAAAACGGTTCCTAACTTTAGAATCTCAGCAGGCTGAACTGATATTGGTCCAAGGGAAAGCCACCTTGTAGCACCCCCTGCTGAAAACCCAAGACCTGGTATAAAAACGGCTATAGTTAGTAAAATCGATACAATAAAAATATACAGAGAGTACTGCTTTAGGAGTCTGTAATGAACTCTACTCATTAAGATTAAGGCAGCGGTGCCTAAGAATATTCCGAGAACAAGTTGGCTGAAAACTAGAGATGAGAACCTAACACCTTCTTTTGCTAGTAATCCCAAAGACGCAGAAGAGAAAAGGAAAAACCCCACTACTACTAGTAGAGCAATAATTATAGCCAGGGGTCGGTCAATCTTGTTTCCAACTCCCCTCATTATCCAACGAGTGCAAAAATCACACCAAAGAAAGCAAACATTGCACCTAGAATCCAGTATCTCATTACAACCTTGGTGCCAGGCCACCCTATTGCTTCAAAGTGATGATGAAGGGGTGCAACACGCAGAAGCTTTCTCCCGAGGAATTTCTTCGAAAGAACTTGAGCAATAGTTGTTGCAACGGTTGCTACAAGAAGGAAACCAATTATTGGAAGAGCTGCAATTCCTATTCCTCCTCCTAATGAGTCTGTCATAAAGGCTACGGTTGCGAGAGTTAGGGTGAGTGCCATCGATCCAGTCTCTGTCATATAAAACCGTGCTGGAGGAATGTTAAACCACAGGAAGGCAAGGATTGCACCAACAAGCATTGCTGAAAAGGCAGCTAAGTTTATTTGATCTTGAACTAAAGCAATTAAAGAATATGCCGTGAAGATCATAGCAAACACTCCTCCGGAGAGACCATCAATTCCATCAATTATTCCACTGGCATAAATAGCGAGTGAGATAAGCATAAACAAAGGAATCACCAACCACCCTATTTCAAGTGAGCCATCAAACGGTATTCCTATAGAAGTGATATCCAATTTATTATGGAACCACCACCCTATCAAAAAGGAAAGCGTGAGTACGAAAAGTAGGCGCCTTCTTAGAGAAAGTCCTCCTCGCCTTTTTATTTCTAAGAAGTCGTCGATAAATCCAACTAGCGCTCCTGCAAATAGTGTCATAACGGGTATCCATGTTTGACTACGAGACAAGAAATCTAACTTGGCAGTAGAGTCATTCGGGAAAATGTATGCAACTAATGAAATTCCAAGAATAGTTATTAGTGCACTAAATATTATTACTAGCCCACCCATTCGTGGAGCCTCACTCTCTTTCTCTTTATGTAGAGAGTTAAACACTTCAGCAGTACTACCATCCATAGCTGTTTTTCCACCGTCCTTTTTCCAAGCTCTGTATTTATATAAATAGTGTGAGATCGTTGGAGTTATTCCAATACCTACAACAAAGGCAATTACTGCCGGTGCCATTACTTTAATTAAGTTATCTAATTCCATAGTACTGTTTTATAAAGCTTCACGATGTCAGCGAATCTTCCATCCACGCTTGAACCCAATACAACTATTATATATGCGTGTCCAGGTTCTGTTTCTACAACCACACCAAGATTTCCTCCTGCAAGATCTGTGAATCCGGTTTTACCAAAAACTAATCCAGGAAGCTCCCCTATTGCCTGGTTAGTATTTTTAGCTTCATAAATTTCTCCACTCGAATTTTTAAATATCTGCGTCTGTTGAGATGTTGAAAAGAAAATCTCTGGAGATGTTTTATACGCATAGGAAAGTAGCTGTGTTACATCTTTAGCAGATCCGTAAGAACCGCTATATAGCTCACTATTATCAAGGCCTGTTGGGTTTGTAAAGTAGGTCTGATTCAATTCGAGTGTCTCTGCTTGAATATTTAAAAGAGTAACCACATCAACATCAGTAGCCTCTTCCAATTTTCTTCCAAGAGCAGTAGCCCCGTCGTTTGAAGAAGTCATTAAAGTGAATTCTAGTAGATCTTCAGTATTCCATGTTTCTCCATCCTTAAATCCGGAATCACCCTCGGTATTTAAATCCGCCTGAGTTAAAGTGATTGACTCGTTCATGTCCAAAAACTGTCTTGCTAAAGTAGCAACTGCTACTTTAGTTAGTGATGCCAGTGGAAGTTGCACAGTCCCGCTTTTTTCGTAAAGTACCTTACCTTCAGCCATGTCATATACATATGCGGCTTGTGCTTCAATTTGAACTTCTTTTTGAGTTTGTAGTGCAGTTGATGCACTCGCCATTTGAAGCTCAGGTTGTGCTTCACTATTTAACGTAGCAAAAACAAGTCCGGTGGCTCCGAAAAGTGAAATGATTGCCATGTAGGCTATAGGTATATTTTTAGTCGTCATAATTCTTTTGGAGAGATTCTTTCATTGTCTCATACTCTGGGAGTTCGTGTACCTTAGAAACCCCTACATGACTTAGTAATTCAGGAGTTACCTTATATTCCCAAGCTCTGGAATCAGATTCACTTTTTGATCTTTCAAGTAGTCCTCGAAGAATTAGCTGTCTAAGTGTTGCGCTAGAATTAACTCCACGTATGTAGTCTATTTCACTGCGGGAGGCTCCATTTTTGTATAAAACTATTGAAAGAACTTCTAGCCCTGCAGTACCCACGTCTTTTTCACTGTTCTTCTTTTGTGTTTGTGTAATAAACTCAGAATACTCAGCTGAAGTTCGTAGTGACACATGTTCAAGAGTTTCAATTATCTCAATACCTTGAGTGTTTGATTTTAGATTTTCAATTGCAACTTCTACTTCTTCTTTAGATAATTCCATAAGCGAAGCGATTTCCGCCTTTTTCATTTCGCCTCCGTTTGAATACAATAGTGCTTGTAGTTTTTGTGCGTTTCTATCCATAGTGTGGTGTATCTACTTCCTCGTTATCAAAATCAATATCTGAAAAATGTTCATCCTGCGTAACGCTTAGTGTCCCACGTTTTACTAGTTCAAGTAAGGCTAAAAAGTTAACAATACCCTCTATTTTACTGGCTTTCTCAGTAATCTTATTAAAAGAAGAAGAGGCAGCTGAACGTATTCTCTCTGTAAGATTTTCAATCATTTCTTCAAGGGAAATTTCCTTACTAACTTTCGCGGTAGGCGCCTTATCAAAAGAAGGAAGAGCATCCAGTGCGTTTTTTAAAGAGAGATGTAAGTTTTCTTTTGTTATGTCACTCCCTGGAGAGAATTTTATTTCTATTGGTCTAAATGTTGGAAGGAAGAATTTTTTACCCCAACGATTTCGTATTAACTTAGTTGCCCTTCTCACTTCTCTGTACAGTTTTAACCGTTTTTCCAAATCCCTAATATCCTCGTCTTCTTCTTCCGAGAGTTCAAGAGTCGGAAGTAAGGATCTTGATTTTATCAAAAGCAAAGTAGATGCCACGACTATAAATTGAGAAGTTTGTGAAAGGGGAATTTCTGAACGATCTTGAATGTATTCGATGTAGTCGTCAGAAACTTTAGCAAGAGATACGTCGTTTACACGAAGTTTTTCTCTTTCAATTAAATCAAGAAGAAGCCCAAGTGGACCTCGGAAACCTTCCAGTTCTAAAGTAAAGTCAGCCATTTTTATCTGTTCTTTGACGTCCATAAATTGTCCCACCATCCCGAGACTCTCCCCTCTAATGCGATTTTCCCGATCTTCCTAGCAGACTTAGTTTTAAGATTTTTATATTGAATATTCTCATGACTTTTATTTCCCTTACCGGTCAGCCATATCTGAGCCTCGGCATTTCCTTGATGAGCGTATTCCTTTAACAGGAGTATTTGGTCTAGTAGATCTGCGTCTTTGGCTAATATTGATTCCTTACTCTCTTTTTCTTCGTATTCATTCATGAAAGTAATTAAATCGTCGAAAGGAAGGTCACCAAGTTGATCTTTGATAATTTCACTTTCAAATATCTTTACGTACTTTTTATGAAGATAGTTATGGTCCCCACTTCTTATCTCACCTGTGTCGTGAAGCATAGCCATCATAACTGTTTTGTATGGATCAGCATCTTCCATTTTGGCAAGGAACCAGGCGATAAAAGCTACTCTGTATGAGTGAGTCGCTATGTTGTCAGACATATCCTGAGACAAGAGCATTTGCTGATGCATTCTTGGTAGTTTCTTCATTGTTCCAATTTCAAACAAGAAATCAACTATCCTTTTATCCTGAGCTTTCATATATTATTCACTCAACCTAGTATCTATTCGGTTCATGTCGCGTGGGAATGGAACTGCTTCCTTAACGTTATCTATTTCTAGCATTCGTGCAGTAAAGCGCTCAAGTCCTGTTGAGGATCCACCATGCGGTGGAATTCCGTACTTGTGCAGCTGTAAGTAAAAGGAGAACTGATCTACATCCATACCTCTTCTTTGCATTTCTGCGACCATTTCTCCATGGTTGTGGTACCTTTGGCTCCCACTATTAATTTCAAGTCCTCTGAACAAAAGATCAAAACTTCTAGAAAGTTTTGGATCATCAGGTTTTGGATATGTATAGAAAGCTCTTTTATCAGTAGGAAATTCCGTAATAAATACAAAGTCGCTTCCCTTTTCCTTTTTAGCCCACTCACAAATCTGGCGTTCATGTTCTGGTTCTAAATCGAGCTCACCTATCGCTTTTCCTCCGAACTCCTTTTCAATTATCTCTTGGGCTTCAAGAAGTGTTAGTACGGGGAATTTAGTCTCTGGGAGTAAAGGATTTTCTGTACCAATTCTTTTTAATATATCTGAATGCTTTTCAATTACAGCAGAACAAGAAGACCTTACTACTTTCTCTAGCATGTCCATAACCTCTGTATGGTCCTTTATAAAAGACATTTCGAAATCCATTTGAGTTATTTCTGTAAGGTGGCGTGTAGTTGCAGATTTTTCCGCGCGAAATATCTTAGCTATGGTAAAAGCTCTCTCGTAAGCACCGGTCATAATCTCTTTGTATAGTTGTGGGCTTGTAGCCAAGAATGCAGTCTTATCTTTAAAGTACTCTACCTTAAAGACTTCTGATCCACCTTCGGCGTCTCCTCCTACAAGAGCTGGAGCTTGAAATTCCATAAAGTCGTTCTGAATTAGCTCCCATCGATAAGCTTGGACAATGGTAGCTGCAACCGTGAAAATATCTCTGGCTCTCTGGGTACGCAAGGTAAGAGGTCTATAGTCTAGAAGAGTACCTAAATTTAATTCGGCGTTCATGTCGAATGGAAGCTCATCTGCCTGTGACACAATTTCAACCCCCTCGATGAGTAATTCAATATCACCATTTTGCTCATCCTTTTTTGAATTGTCAGGACGCTCATTCACAACTCCTGTAAGGTTAACTACCCATTGTTCTCGAAGTTGCGCCACGTCATCACTTTCAGCTAAATCTCCTTTTATTATAGTTTGAACTATTCCGCCACGATCTCGTATGTTTAGAAAAACTAACTTTCCATGATCACGACGAACATCCACCCATCCTGAGATGTGTACCTTCTCCCCTTTCTTTTTAGTTAAGTCTGAAATTATTGTTCGTTCCATATTATTTTGTTTTAAGATATGTTTCTAAAGTCCGAAATGACTTTTCTCTAATTGAAGTTTCTCTGTACCTTTTTTCACTCATTTCCGCCCTTGTTTCCGTTTCTCCCTCTGGTATGAAAATAGAGTCCCAACCAAACCCTCCAGACCCTCTTGGTTCTTGTGCAACTTTACCATCTCTAGTTGAAATGAAGGCCTCGAAACCACTATCATCACAATACCCTATACCAACCTCAACCGTAGCCCCTCTGGTTTCTCCTAAATCAGCAAGTCTACATAACTTCTCAAGTCCTAAACTTTCCTCAAACCAGCGTATAAGTGGTCCGGGCAGCCCATGTAAATCGTGGAAAATTAGAGAAATATCATCAACCACAACCGGTTCTCCTAATTTCTTATATGCCAAACGTGCCTTAGCCTCAAGAACTTCCCTAAGGTCTAGCGACTGTATCTCGTCGATGTCCAAGACTTTTTGCACCACAGGTATTCCCAATTCCCTTTTGGCTACTTCGAATTTATTTATATTTCCTGTGACTATGATCAAAGGTTCCATATTTATAGTGTTACTCCGATTTTCTTTTTAACATCAATCATTTTTGCCTGCGCTCTTTCTCTTGCCTTTTGTGCACCATTTTCAAGAATTTTCTTTACATCTTCATCGGTAATTTGTGAACGTCTCTCTCGCATTGGGGCGATTAAGTTTTCTAGATCTTCAATCAAAATCTTTTTAAGTTCTCCGTACTGTCCTTTATTTTCCTCATAGATAGCCTTAAGATCTTCTTCGCTTCTAAGTAGTTTATGTATAGCGTATACGTTTTCAGGAACTTCTCCATCAGAGTCTGTAACTATACTCATAACAGCACTTTCAATTTCTTCTTTGCTACCGAAAAGTGGAATTGTGTTGTTATAGCTTTTACTCATTTTTTTACCATCCACCCCTGGAACAGTTCCAACTCCTTCGATTATATTCTCTTTTGGCGCAATGAATGTTTCGCCATATGCATTATTGAACTTATTTGCAGCCTCTCTTGCGTATTCAATGTGTTGTCGTTGATCTTCACCTACTGGAACCACTTCGGTGTCGTAGAGAAGAATGTCTGCTGCCATAAGCATTGGGTAACTAAACAGCCCAGCATTTGCTTCAAGTCCCTTGGCAACTTTATCTTTGTAAGAGTGTGCTTGCATTAGGAAAGGAACACTAACTAAGCACTGGAAAATCCAAGATAGCTCAGTGTGTTCTTGTACATCTGATTGTCTAAACAGTATTACTTTCTCAGGATCAACTCCGGCTGCAACGTAGTCCTTTACGATATTTATGATATTAGCTCTAAGATCTTCCGGATCTCTCATAGTTGTAAGGGCGTGGTAGTCAACAACCATTAAGTGACTGTCATAGTTTTCGTACATATCTACAAACGGCTTAAGAGCGCCAAAGTAGTTTCCAATGTGTAATGTTCCAGAAGGTTGTAATCCGGTTAGTAGGCGTTGTTTATCAGTCATAGTGGCTAAATAGTACCAGTATAGGAGTATATTTAAAAGGCTTATTTAGCTAAGAATTAACTCAGTCGATTTTAATTGAATAGGTACATGCTGTATAATATTTTCATGGACATAATAAAATTACCTAAAATTGTCATTACATACAATAGATTCCTAGATCCTATTTGTATCGCGTATGCTCACACTATACCAAAATGGAAAGAATGGATTCCTCCCAAAATAGAAGATGTTAAGATACAAACAAAACTCTTTATAGAAGAGTGGAAAAAGAGTGAAAAATATATATTAACAGGTCTTTCTGAAGCACTAGATTTAGAATTTCAATACAATTTTATTGATGTATACGTAGTTAGTGGATTACCAAGAAGTTTTAGTAATCCAATTGTTGTTAGAAGTGGAGCTACTCCTGAAGAATTTGTTGATATAGTCACACATGAACTCGTACATGCGCTGCTTCGACAAAATAACACGATAGCTTCTTGGGACAGTGTTAACTGGGTGGATTCTATGTATACAGATGAAAGTAAATTAGTTCAGAATCACTTAATTGTACATGCTGTTCTTACGTACGTATACAAGAAGGTTTTAAAAGACGAAGAGAGACTGGAGAGAGTTCGCGAAAGGTCTTTGAATCACGGAACTGGGGAATACGCACGAGCTTGGGAAATTATCGATAGTTACTGCTATGAGAGGTTTATTGAAGATTATAAAAAACGGTATAAAAAATAGGGCGCGAATGGTTTTAATACCCGCGCCCTATGCGTACTAAGAGTTGACTGGCGGAGAATCAGAATCTGAGTCCTCGCCGTGATCGTCATGTTCTGGGCCACTTCCCCCAATAGTAAGATGTAACATAACAAGCTCCTTTCGCTTTGCTATTATAGCTACCGAATCTGCTGCCGGTGCCTAAATTTCACTCTACACTAGTCCTATAACCAGTGCAACAAAAAATAAATTGAAGATGCAATCTACTTAGAACTAGGAATCTCTACAATAAAGGTAGATCCTTTACCCTTCCCTTCTGATTCAACCCATATCTTTCCTTTGTGTGCTTCAACCATTTGGCGAGCCACATAAAGACCCAGTCCTGTACCGTTTACATTAATTCCAGAAGCATCCCTTGCACGAACGAATTTTTCAAATAGACCATGTATTTCATTAGCCGCAATTCCTACGCCGCTATCTTTAACTTCAATTCGGACACCGTTACCAGGTAATACTTTAACTTTGACCCAACCCTTCTCCGTGTACTTAATGGCGTTATCAATTAGGTTAAAGAATATGTGACGAATCTTTGCGTAGTCCGCGTAGATAAGACAGCTACCTTCGCACTTGTTCTCAAAGGTGAGTTCAAGGCCGCGACCGCTAGCAATTGGTTGAAGTTCTTCCACAACATCTTTAACAAGTTCTTGTGCTTCAAACTTTTTCCTGTCGTATTGCATACTCCCTTGTTCAATACGAGACACATCAAGGAAATCATTTATCGTTTTTGTAAGTAATCCGCTTGATTCAAATACTTTCCCGATTATCTCGTGTGCCTTCTTTGAAATTTCTCCATAAGAGCCATCTATCACAAGTGAGAGGTGTCCTCGTATTCCCGCAAGTGGACCACGTAGTTGGTGA
>NVTG01000026.1 GCA_002401495.1 Candidatus Kaiserbacteria bacterium | reverse complement strand
ATCAAAAGATATTTAATGTGGTATATTACGATAGAAATTTCATGCAGAAACGCAATTATAAAAATTCAATAAGAACAATACTTTTTTTAGCACCAATATTACTCTTGCTCTCATTAGCACCGATTTTTGTTCAGAACGACAAAAGTCATGAACCAATTTTTGAAATCGATAGCTATAAACCTTCGGAGGATAAAAATTATCTTAGAGATCTAATATTGGAAGACGGCTCGCTAAAGGCCTATAGTTACTTTGTTGAACAAAATGTTTCAACATCTTTTGGAATTAGACATCTCAGAGCTCATATAATAGGAGAGTTGATTTTCGAACATGAAGGAGTTTCCGGAGTAAGCGTATGCGATTCAAGTTTTGGATTTGGATGCTTTCATGGGTTGTTTACAATAGGGTTTTCAAGTTTAGGAACGGAATTTATCAAAGTGGCGACTGATGTGTGTGTTGAACAATATGGCGTTATGGGTGCTGGGTGCCAGCACGGAATTGGGCACGGTATCGTAGAGTATTTAGGCGTAAATAATCTAAAGCAGGCTTTAGAATTGTGTGAAAATACATCACAGTTAACCCCACTTCTTGGGTGTACTTCAGGGGTCTTCATGGAGCACAATACTCCTTCTTCATTCTCAATTGATGGGGAGGTACCAGACCCTTATAAGTTTACTAAAAAAAGCCCTTATGCTGAATGTAAAAACGTCCTAGATAAGTATAAACCGTCTTGTTATTACGAACTTGGTGGTTGGTGGGAGGTGGTCCTGCAAGGAGACAGGGTAAAGATGGGAGAACTGTGCTCCAAGATACAAGACAAGCAGTTAAGAGATTCTTGTTCCCTGGGGCTAGGGGATATGATTGGTGTTCGGAGTGAATACAATGCTGATGAAAGTTCAAACACATGTTTTAAAATGGCAGAAAATGTTATCAGTATGTGCCATGCTGGTGTAGCGTGGAGTATGTTTTCTAATCCTGAATACAGAAGTTTAGCGCCAGAAGTATGCGACAGATTACTTGATAACTCTAAAGTTGAATGCAATAATTTCTATAACCTTTCCTTATATACGTTTACATATGGTACAAATTCAAACTAAGATAAAATCAAACACATTTTTTATAAGTGCGGCTATCTTTATAATTCTTGGATTCTTGCTCTTTGCAAATGTAATTAAGGTAGACTCTGTTTTGCTAAAAGAAGCAGAATCAATACTGAAAATT
The DNA here is from genome assembly GCA_002401495.1 of Candidatus Kaiserbacteria bacterium. The sequence goes on along the minus strand of NVTG01000026.1, from coordinate 13,416 downwards.
TGCGAAGATGAGGATCATAAGCCCTCTTGTTATGATGAGGAGATACCCAAAGTAATGGATAGGGGATTTTCATTTGAAGAAGCCTTTCTAATAACTGACCTAATCCAACAGCAGGATGACTCTTATTGGTATTGTCATGTCCTTGGGCATAATTTAAGTGCAAAAGAAACTGCTAAAGATGTTTCAAGGTGGACAGAGGTGGTGGCTCGGTCTCCCAGAGGCATGTGTTCTAATGGTTCTCTACACGGAGCATTCCAAGAAAGGTTTAGGGGCTCAGCTATTAGTGAAAAAGAAATGGAAGACCTTATTCCTGAGATAAAAGAAATTTGCAAGAAAAGCAAAAACAATAGAGATTTTACCAGGCTAGAGCAGGCCAGCTGCTATCATGCATTAGGTCACTTAACGATGTATATAACAAATGCTGATGTGGATCGATCTTTGTATGTGTGTGATAGCGTATTAGTAGGCGAAGAAAAAGATTTCAGAAGCTTATGTTACGACGGATTATTCATGCAGATATTTCAAACCCTAGGGCCAGAAGACGTTGCCTTGGTTCAAGACATAGCGCCCACAACAAAAGAAGAGGCTATTAAGTATTGCTCTCGTTTTTCTGGAGCGCCCCGCACGTCATGCTACATTGAGACGCACCCCTTGTTTAAGAGTGATCTTGCCGGAGAGCTTGGGGCTATAGAAGGATTTTGTGACAAGGACTTTTCCAATCAAGATAGAACCAGGTGTCTCAATGGTATATTTTATATTGCAGCAGCCCTTATAGATTTTGATGTGAACAAAGTAAGGGAAATATGTTCGTATGTTAGTGATCCAGTAAAGGCACAGTGTTATGCAAACTCTGCTTCTCGTTTCCTTGAGGTAGATTACAAGTTGGCTGAAAAAGCTGTAGAAATTTGTGAAATAAGTGATTCAGAAGAAGTTTCTAAATTGTGCTACCAGGAATTACTTTTTTATTCATCTTATAATTATACTTTTGGGTCAAGTGAGCATGGAGACTTTTGCGGCATTCTTCCTCTTAAGTGGAAAACCAAATGTTTAGATAGTAGCGAGACACACATAATTCCATTTTATAATTTGTAATTAACATTTTTTATGAAATATAATATACGAACATTATTAATAGCTGTATTACTAGTAATACTTGTCTTTTTACTAGTGAATAATAATAGAAGCCAAGACATCTTACTGCTAGAAGAGGATCGCATAGAGATTGAAGGAGCAGAATATTCTATATCTCTTACTAAAGAGGGTTACGATCCCTCTGAGATAACTATTTTAGCCGGAGATCGGATAACGTTTTCTGCAGATCCTGAGTATTATAAATTCCATTGGCCTGCATCAAATATACATCCAACACATAGTATATATTCCGAATTTGACCCTCGTGATCCTATTAAATCTGTAGACAAGTGGAGTTTTATCTTTGATGATCGTGGAGCCTGGAGGTTCCACGATCATCTAGCGCCATATTATACGGGTGTTATCATAGTAAAATAAATATTATGATCATACACAAAGGAATCATTTACGTAACATTTAGTATAGTTATTACAACAGGAGTTTTGTTACTAAGCATTATGACAGCCTATGCACACGGTACTGGCTCTTCTTTTGAACAACAGGATGGAGATGCGTTGATCGATATTGGATATAATACGGAGACCTTCACGGAAGATTCGTCAGTGGTTTTTAATTTTACAATGTTAGACGAAGACGCCTCACCAATTACTTTTACTGATGTTTGGGTTCGTATTGTTAGAGACAAATCTACGGTATTCGCAACAGGAGTTTATAATGCAAAATTCGGGGGGGCTACCATGACGTATAGGTTTCCAGAAGCTGGGCAATATACACTTTCCGCTAGGTTTCAAAATAATGGAGACAGTGTAGCTGAAGCAACTTTTCCTTTAGAGGTTGAAAAGGGAATAGCTGATGAGAACCATAACTCAGTAATACTATACGGTTTTTTTAGCTTCTTGTTGCTAATTGGTTATATTTTCAGGAAGAAATTTCTTGGACGTTCAGAATAATTAAAGGTACAAAATCTAGAAAAAACCGCCACAACCTAGAAAATATATATTTTCTTCTATTTATGCGTTTTTACTGCCTTAGAACTTTGATGTATGCTACATTTAAAATCTAATGAAAATAAATAGTTATCTTAAGTATGTGCTCTTGGGCTTCCTTTTTTCACCCGTTTTTTATTATGCACTTATAAATCGCTCTTCATTAGGGGCGGAATGTCCTCCGTCTTGTAACGTAATATTGATATCAGTCGATAGCTTAAGGGCGGATAGGATGGGACTATATGGTTATAAAAAGAATTCTACTCCCAATATAGATAAGTGGGCAAAAAAAGCGGTAATATTTGATAAATATTATAATCAAGCTTTTTTAACGCCAATCTCTGAAACGGTAGCGCACACTTCCTTGCATCCAATTGAAAGCGGGGTTACAAGATTTAACAGCGTACTCCCTGAAAAATTTAAAATGATGGCTGAATATTTAAAAGCAGGAGGATTAAAGACCGTTGCGCTTGGGTCTTCTCCAGAGTTTTTCCATTTTTCCGTTGGAATGAGAGAAAACTTTCAGAGAGGATTTGATGAGTACTACACTGAGTATAGTACTGAAGAGTTACAAACATGGGGGCGAACCTTTAGAGACGAGACGGAAGCGCCCTTTTCATGGATAGAGGACAAGGCCAATACTAAAGATCCATTTTTTATGTGGCTCACAATAGGAACTGTACACTGGCCTTATGCAGAAGGGGATTTCCCGGGCAAAAAGGAGTACAGTGGTTTTTTGAAAGGGTCTAGCCTGAGTTGGAGTAACCATCTGCGTAAAATTTATAATGATAAAGTTTGGTCTATTACTTCCTTGGGTGAAATAGAGAGGGATCTAGAGAAATCTGATAAAGAGTATTTAGAAAATGCCTATGTTGCAAATATAGTGAAAACAGACTTATACATAGGAAACTTTTTTGACTTGTTAAAAAAAGAAGGGTTACATAAAAATACAATAATCATTTTTCATTCAGAGCATGGAGAAGAGTTGGGAGAGCATGGATATTATGCACACTACGATATTTATAATACTACAATCCACTCTCCTTTAATTATTAAAATCCCTGGGCAAAAACCAAAGAGAGTGGAATCTTCAGTAGGCTCCATTGATATTCTCCCCACGGTATTGGATTATTTGGATTTTTCTCCAGCACAGCAAGCAAAAGGATTAAGTTTGCGCCCCTTGATTAAAGGTGGGTCCTCTGGGGGATTTGAGGATAGAACAATCTATTCTACAAGGATCCCACTCTGGGAACATCTGGCACCTAACTATTCAAAGATAGACTCAGCAAAAGAGAAGGAGCTAGACAAGAAACTGCTGGACCCGTATGTTGAATTTAAAAAGATTGATAAAAATCAGCTAGTTTATGATGTTGGCGCTATAAAAAATAACTGGAAGCTAGTTTGGAGGGTAAGTCGGGATGTTCAGATGAAGTATGGCTGGTGGAGAAAGATAAGTGGGGCTGAGGATGAGATAGAGGAATATGAACTATACAATTTACTTATTGATCCTCAGGAGCAAAATAATGTGTATTTACAAAATACTGAAATAGCAGAATCCCTGAGGATAGATTTAGAAGAGTGGCTTTCTAGACAATTGGAGTCAGTTAAAGAAGTAAAATATAAGGGAGATATATTACCTTACTACTAGAGGCACTGATCGGCGTAAACTGGCAGACAGCCAATCGGCCATTCATCTGCTATGTCTTCTCCCATCTTGGCAAGATGTTTAAATAATTCTGCTTTCATATCCTTAGTACGCTCTTCTTCTGTTTCCATAATATTGTTATACTCTTCTGCATCTGCAGTTAAGTTGTATAACTCTCCGGAGTCGGTTTCCATGGTGTGTATGTATTTCCAGTTATCGGGACTTATATAAGATCTTTTATGTGTGTAATTACGGTAGTCAGTCTCCGAGAACACAGGTAAGTTTTCAGTACGGTTTCCACTTATTATTGGAAGTAAACTTTCCCCTCGTATTTGATCTTTCCACTCCTTCGTATACTCAATTCCTATAATATCGAAAATAGTAGGAACCAGGTCGATACTACGTACATGCACATCAATAATTTCTCCAATTTCCTTATTTGGCAGTGTTATTACTAAGGGAACGTTTATAAGTTCATTATAGAGACTATATCCATGATCGAATCTACGATGCTCGCCAATTTCTGTTCCATGATCAGAAATAACAATGATAACTGTATTCTCCAATAGTCCTCTCGTTTCCAATCCTCCCAGGAACTTCTTAATGCGTTGATCCGCGTCGTATATTTTACCGTCGTACCAAGCATTCCATTCTTCTAGTTCACTTGAGCTCACTAGAATTTGGCCGTAGGCCAGGCCTTCTTCTCTTAAGTCCCGTTGCCTTTCAGGAGTAATTTCAAACTCTGGCTTATCTGTAAACTTAGAACGATAGTTTTCGTCTACACCGCTAAATTGGCCATGCGCATCATATCCGTGGAGGAACATAAAGAAGGGCTTTTCTGGATTTTGATCTAGCCAATTCAGCGCATGATTGCTGCTGTTATCGATTGATCCAAATACAGATTCATCAGTATATACATCAAAGCCTTGGGAGTATCCAAAGTTTGAGTGAACACCGGCATCGCCGGTAAACCCTCCTGTGATGTATCCAGAATTTTTAAATGCCTCAGCTATAGTTAGAACATCAGGAGAAAGTTTTTTCAGATTGGAGAGAACCTTTGTATCTCCCTGGAAAGTCACAAATTTATTTGTGACTTTATGTTCAGATGGATATAGGGAAGTAAAGTAGGACATGAAAGAAGGCACTGTCCAAGAGGCTACTGAGTAGTTATGAGAAAAACTAATTCCTTTTTTAGCTAACAGATCAATCGTGGGGGTTGTTTGTCTTGAATATCCCAAGTGACTTACGTGTCTTGCTTGTAGGGCATCAAACCCAATGATTACAACATTGCATTTGTCACATTCGAAATCAGCCACAGTGCCGTTATTGCTTTCCAAGTATTGAACACCTTTGGCGGAGATAATTATAAGTATTACTGCCAATGCTATGTATACATATTTCATAAGGGAGATAGTAGCACTATTTATAGATATATAAAGAAGGGTACTCTTCTATTAATAGTAGGCGACTTTTGGAACGCTCTTTGATTATGGTTTGGGCTAGCTCCTCTAATGGAATTTCTTTTTGAAGCTCCACGTTGTTTTTGTATGAAAGTATGGAGAAGTTATCTATGTAGTTTTCTGTGTCAAATTTCTTATGTATCAAGCTTATGGGCTGAGTATGTAGAGTTGTATTATTAAGCAAAAACACAGTCGAAAGATAACCGCGCGTCATAAAGAGAGGGGCGACAGGTATTTTAATATTTGCCAATACCTTTATGTTAGTGAAGGCGGTATCTTCTAAGAGTCCTATACTAAGGTCAAAATCGGCACTTTTAGAGTTCCATAAAGTTATATATTCATACATTGTTCGCACAAGATCTTCTCCTAGATCCATTTGCAGAAGAATTTCGTTCTCTTCAAGTTCTGTTTCCAAAAAGCGAACATACTCATTTAACTGTTCAACGTCTATTGTTGAGTTATTGTTGAGTACATTTCTTTCTAGGAAGGCAATCTTTTCGAAAGGACCACTGATAATTGTTGAAAAGACGGGGGTTTTCCTTAGGAGTCTAACTAGCTCAATTGAAGTTTGATTAATTCCAGCATCTAGGCCGTAATCGGTACAAAAGTAAGGTGAGACGTAATGAAGCGCAAGAGATAGGCCGTCCTCAGAAAGGCCTGCGAGATATTCATCTGTAGAATTAGCGGGTGCTTTTTTTAGGAATATGTCATTAATAATAGTTTGCTCAACCACCGGAATACCGCTAATGCGAGAAGGGCGCTCCCATACTTTGTATGCAATCAATGAGTCGCCCTCACCGTAACAGTAAGTTTCTACGTGTATGACCAAGGGATTTTGTTGGTCTACAGAGATTGACTCTATGTCGTTTACCACCTGGTTATACTGGAACACTTCTGGGCTTACCGCTTGGTCTCCAGGTGTTAAATCCCTAACCTCCACATTTTTACCACCTAGATCAGGTTGGCCACATCGTAAATGATCGTTCTTTATACAGTCAAATCTAAGATTATCAAGGAGCTGTTTCTCTGACGCATTATTCTTTGCAACTAGAAGCTGCTGCACTAGAAAATCAGTAGATGTTATACCATTTAAAAATCCCAGATTTATATCACCAAACGAGGACAATTGGTTAATTGTATTTTGGATGTCCACTTTATATTGCTTCAAAGAAAACTGTAGGGCTTTGTGATATTTGAGTGCGTCTTTGTACGTGACCCTCTCAGAGTGTATCAATTTCTGACGAGCAGATTCAGTAAAGGACAGTGTTTCTAGAAAGTTGGTAGGGTACAGATAATTCTCAACCCGAGTTCTGTCCTCTCCATAGTATTTAGAATATAAGCGGATGCTGTCAGACAGGGCTTCAATCCCAGTATCTAGAGACTTAAGGTCTGTGCTCGGTAACGACAAAACAGGGTCTTGTAGTGCCAAAACCCTATATCTTGAAAGGCCGTCACCATTATAACTAGGGAGGTTCAGAAATAAATGTAGCATTAAAAATAAACCACTTAGAGTAAGCAAAAAAAGTGCAATGCAGGTCAATTTTTTTTGGTACCTCATCATTTTTTATTTGAATTCTGTAAAGATAATGCTATTGTGTTTGTGGCGAAAGTCAATGGTTTCATAACTAGAAAGGGTAAGCCATGAACATGAGTACCTTAACAAAGAGGGCCGCTGCTGTTGCTGTGCTAATGTGTGGGATATTTCCATACGTGGCTACGGCAGCGCAGTGCCCGAACATTTCAGATCCAACGCACCTGAAAATTGAGAGCTGGCCCAACTTCGGGTTCAGCTATGTTCCAAGACAGGCGCTTTCTCCGGAAAACGCTGAAAGATATGATCTCGACATAGAGGTCGTTGAACTTTTCAATGTAGGTCAAAAAGAAGTTGGCATGAAAAAGTGCCTTTTTGATGTCACGTTAAGTGGGGTTGAAGTTCTTTCCGGCCTGGTGAAATGGGAAGCGGAACTGAAGGCAGATTCTAAAGACGGACTTGAATTGCTTCCATCTCACGCCGAGTTGGTTTGGGCTAATGGAAACAGACTGCAGCAGGCCTTGGTCGGCAAAGCAGGATCCAAGTTTGATCTTTCTACTCTGTCTGGGAATACCATCGCCGTAACCAGAATTGACGAAGGCGGTATGTTGGCATCTTCAGGGCCTTTGGGACCTGGTAATCCTGCGCATCCAGTAGAAGTTCTGGGCGCTATGCTGCGGGAAACTTTTCCTGGTGTTAGGGTGTGGCTTGGACAAAAAGATTCAGACCAAGCCACTGCCAAGGACAAGGAAGAAACTATCTACCTGGTTGGCATGCGGAAAAGTTCCGCCAGACAAGTGGCTTTGGAAAAGGGCGTGGTGCAATTTGCCATGCTGTCCTATGAAAGAGCAATTCGACTGGCAGACACCGGATACAGCATAATGGTAGCGCCAAATCAGTGGCCTACAACGCCTCATATGGCGGCCCTTGTGTGGGCGGACAATTTGGAAGATCCGATTTTTCGGGCAAAAATTGAACGCCTGATTCAACTGTTGACGGATGCAGCCTCGAAGCCGGTAGATTCTATGATTTCAGATGTCATGTCTGAGGTCACAGAGAACTCTAAAAGCTTTTTGGGTTCACTTCGTGTATCAGATGACAAAAGCGTCATTCTACTGGACCCTACCAGGTCTCGCGTTACTCGGCTCGTGGAAATGTGGGATGCTGGCAATGGTTGTTTCAAAAGGGATGGATTGGAAAATCTGGCCACCTGGCTTCGGTTACCACCGGTTCCATCTGATCCAGAAGCGAAGGTCTCGTTTCTTTCGGAACTTGCAGTTATCTGCGAATAGGTTTTCGACGAAACTTTAATAGGAAGCGGTGTAAATCGCTTCCTATTTTTTTATATTTTAGTACTATCTAAGGTAGGAAAATTGTAACTTCGTACCAAAGGAGGACGAAAAGATGTTGATATTACAATCAGTAAGTAAGACGTACGATGGTGTTCCCGTGGTACACGATCTTAATCTGGAAATACCCCAAGGAGAGCTCTTTTGCATCCTGGGAGTTTCAGGTGCGGGCAAGTCTACACTACTACGTCTAATCTCTGGTCTCGAAAGAGACTATTCCGGGAAAATACTTTTGAACGGCTCTGATTTGAAAGAAGAAAAGCCATTTGAAAGAAGTGTTAATCTAATGCAGCAAGGATTTGGTCTAATACCCACTCTTTCTGTAGAGAGAAACATACTACTGGGGTTGGGGGATAAGGCCCTACGGTTTAGATCGAACCCCGCTGACCAACTTAGCTTGAAAGAAGTTGTGGAGCAACTCGATATAAGCGATCTTTTGAGACGTCCAGTCAAAGATTTATCTGGCGGTGAAAAGCAGCGCGTCGCTTTAGCACGTTTGCTCATAGCTCGTTTCTCAGAGAATCCTCCAAGCGTTTGGCTATTTGACGAGCCATTCGCCAGTTTGGATAATGATCGTAGTGAGCGACTTTGTCGGTCTCTAAAATCTTTACACCAAAAATCGAATCCTCCAGCAATTTCAATATATGTCACACACAATGTGAGGCATGCATATTTGCTGGCGGATAGAGTTGGTGTAATGGAGGAGGGCGAGATGGTCCAAGTTGGAACACCCTCTTTCATTGAAAAAGATCCCCAGACCCTAGCGACCGCTAAGGTCTTCGGTCCTCTGAATGTATTTGGAGGAAAGAAGTGCATTATTGGGGTACGTCCAAGAGACATGTATGTGGCAGCGGTCCTTGATAAAAATTATTCAGGGACAGTAACGCTGATTACAGATCTCGGCCCTGATCAAGATCGAATGATATCAGTACAGCTTCAGGAAATGCCTGAGCCCATACTGATACAAATCAACGGAGATTCTAAAATTTGCTCCGGGGATACGATTTCATTTGGGTGGAAAGAAGAGCAGCAGTTAATGTTCGATTTCCGTACTGGTCGTAGATTATCGGCATCTCAATAAAAGGGGTGTCGGTTTTTTTTAACTTTGTTATACTCGAAAATAGAAGAAGCACTATTGCTTCACTTGTTCACGTCAGGAGGTTCTGGAAATGGGACATGTAACTTCTATCGCTCTAACAAAATCCAGACTCTCCTCTCGATGCCGCGTTTTAGTTAACGCTTTATTGATCGGAGTTGTTTTGAGCGGATTTTTCTACAGCTGGAAATCTGGACACTATGACTACGTTTTGATCGCCTCACCGCAAAAAGTTTTTGGGTACGTTTCCTTAAACTGGCTGGAGCTTTTACACAAGGTCGGTTTTAGTGCCAGACAGATACTCTGGGGACTGTTGGTTGGATGCCCCTTGGGGTATCTTGCCGCTGTCATTTTGTCGATGACACGCACGTTTTCACTGACCGTTTGGTTCTTTTTCGGAATGGTATTTGCATACCCAAAAATAGCGTTCCTGCTATTTATTTCGATGGCCAACGATTTCGATGCTTCGACGATAGCCTATTTCCATATTTGGGTGTCATTTATGATTACCTTTTTGCCGACAGGAATGTTGGTTGGAAATATTCTAGACGGCAAAGAGAAAACAATGTCTAAAGACTTAACGGATGCTCTGTCTTTAAAATTCGCGTCGCAGATGCGATTACTGATCTGGGTAATATTTCCGTTGTCGCTGCCTGCTTTGCGAACAGGAATGAGGCTTTCTTCCTTGATTATGTGGCCCTTGTTGGTCTTAAGCGAAACCGTAGTTATCGGTGGAGCTCCTGGAATTGGTAGAATGGTTTTCATTTATGGCCACGAGAGCTATGAAGCAACCGAATTTCTTGTAGCTTCGACAGCAATGGCTTTATGTAATGTAATCACCGGTATTTTTATTCAGATTGTTACGGATGAATACGGCTGGTTCCTCAGAAAGGTTCTTAGAAAAATGTCATCCCGAACCAGAAATGGTTCGGGATGGTTTTCTTTTAGTGCAGGATTATTTTTTTGAATTTTACCGGTGAAGGCGGAAAATTGGGAACCCATTTTATTTCAATGTTACCGTAGTTTCCCTCGCCGTACACTTTTCCTGAGGCAATTCGTAAATTTTCACCAATATAAGAACTTAGTTTTTCTTTAGTGATGTTTGGAGAGTACTCTTTATCATTAACTACATGTAGCACCAAATCTTTTTTTGATCGGCTTTCCAGATTTTCATAGACGTGTAATTGAAAATGGTCACTTAATTTTGGATCAACTCCTTCTAGTACCTTTTCTAGTTCATAAACTTGAAGTTCTCCATTCAGGAGTTCAACTTTTTCAGTTATCTTACGACCAAGTACTTCAAAGAGGTACTCTTCGTTATTCTCAGAATATTTAATAATCCGAGCGAGATCGCCTGTTCTGTAGCGCAGCAAGGGGGTGGCTATATTACTGGGATCTAAAGTAGTAATAACTATTTCTCCGACGGAATCAGTCTTTGTCAGATTCTTATCTTCGTCGTCGATAATTTCTAGATAGCAATTTTTAGCTGGTATAAACTCAGAAGGATTATCCCAATTGGCTTCTTGCTTACCAACTATTCCCTGGAATTCAATAGCTGAATAATTTATAGATACGGTTGCATTTGGAAAGTAATCTTGTAAATCATTGTAGATAGAGCGGCTAATTTTTGCTCCAAACGGCATAATTGCAATAAATTTCTCTCGCAGGCCGTACTTTTCAATGGATGGTTTCAAAAGTTCTATCAGGTGATAGGGACACATTAAATGCGTAACTGATAGCTTGGCCGCTATAGCAACAGATCGATCCAAATGCATTGGGTCGATCGCAATTAAAGGCGATCTTAGTTTGCTTTTCCTAAGACTTTCTATTATTCGATGCTGAGGAGGGGTAAAGGCAAGTACTGCTTGGACGTTGTTTATTTCTTTAAAAAAGGAACTAAACGGTTGTATATTTGCGCGCGGCGTTACAAAGGGAGTACCTGATGTCCCAGAAGTCGACTGAATCATTCTGACTTCTTCATACGGTAAAAAGACTCTGTCTTTGATAGGTATTTTCAAAAGATGTTCTTTTGTTAGAAATGGTAATTCACTCCAGCTTGAGATGGAGGAAGCGTCTGAAGTAGAATATAGGTCTCTATATAGGCTACTAAATTGGTTTTCTAAAACATACTTGAGAACGCCCTCCAGTTTATTAGGAAGATTAATCATAGACATATTGAATCTCCATCCTTGCATTTTCTAAGTACGGGAAGGAGTTGTATGTTTCCTAGTTTTAGATTAGGCGCAGTGCTAGATATACTTGTGCAGTCTTTCTGAAAATCCCAACTAAATACACTGCTAAGTAGAAACTTCTTATCACCCTGGTGTAAAACAGAGTTCAGATTTTGCCACAACAAAGTAATTCCAGGAATTACTTGAACCTCATTAAATACAAGTACGTTTGTATTCCAGGATGTTATTGTGTCTAGATTTTCATGAATTACATAAATTGCCCTGGGTTGCCTAGATAGGGTAGGTAAAATCTCTAACACCTCATCTTTTAAAGTTGGAGTCGTCACTATGAAATCAATATGGATTTGTTTAGAATATTCGGTTAATAAATTTACGCTATTGCAGGAGATGGCCACTAGCGGGAGACCATGTTTTCTGGCGACCGTGTAGGCAATAGGTTCGATTTGTAAGACTGGAGGAACTATCCAACACAGGGTACTTGTTATGTTCATCTCAGAGATTACAGAAGACAATGCTTCCCACTCCCATTCTTCGGGCACAGGAAAAATGTTTTGCACGTCTTTTGTGTCCCATTGAGTTGGAACCCATAGACTAATCTCTTTGTCTTGAGTTACGTTAGTTTTTGGATCTGGGAAGGGTTGAAATTTTTTGATTATAGATGCCATAAGAATGCATAGGAGATTTAAGTAAGTTTATAAAAATCCTGCACATCCAACAAAAAATACGTTGTCCGTTTTCTCGTTAGTAATTTGTTCGGTATCAGAATCAGGGATTTCGTCATTCGTACAAGATTCGCCTATCGTAGGGGTCTCCGTATATTGTTTCTGTGAGACCCATAATAGGATCAGTACGGCAAGAATAAGTATCAAGTAAACAGAGCTGTGAGTTACAAATTTGATCATTGCTTATAATTATACCTAGCAGATAGGCATTTTTCAACAATTTTTCTAAGAAAAGTTACTCGTTGTGACGAAGTAGGGCTACCAAGTGCACTGTGCCAATCTTTAGCTGCTCTGCACAAGAACTGATATACTATTAACATGAAAACTACCAAAGTAGCTATAAATGGGTTTGGAAGAATAGGGAGGGCGTTTTTTAAGCTTGCGGCGAATAATGAAAATTTAGAGATTATAGCTATAAACGACCTCGCAGATAAGGCAAACCTTGAATATCTACTAAAATACGATTCTGTATACGGTAAAACAGGGGAGAGTATTCTTGAAAAATTTAGAAACTTAGAATTCCTACAAGAGCGTGAAGCAAAGAATCTTCCTTGGGGGGATTTAGGAATAGATATAGTAGTTGAATCCACTGGAGTATTCAACAGTTATGAAAAAGCGAAAGTGCACCTTGGGGCTGGAGCAAAAAGAGTAGTAATTTCAGCGCCAGTTAAAGACGATCCAAAAGAGGCGGGAATTAAGGGAGCTACAATTCTAATGGGAGTAAACGAAAAGAAACTAAAGACATGTGACATAAGTTCAAATGCGTCGTGTACCACAAATGCTGGAAGCCCTGTTATAGGAATACTAGATGAGGCTATAGGTATTGAAAAGGCAATGTTAAACACAGTGCACGGCTACACTTCTACACAGAAAGTTGTTGATGGACCTGCAAAGGATCCGAGAAAAGGAAGAGCTGCTGCAGTTAATATAATTCCAACCTCAACAGGAGCTGCTGTTGCAACAACAAAGGTACACGAACAACTGGAGGGGAAATTTGACGGTATTTCTATGAGAGTACCGGTTCCAGCAGGATCCATAGTAGATCTTACCTTCATAGCAAAAAAAGACACAACCGTAGAAGAGGTAAATGAAGCTCTTCTTAAAGCATCTAAAAGCCCTCAATGGGAAAAGTTCTTTACTACAACTAGTGAGCCATTAGTATCAACCGATATAATAGGGGAAACACACGCTTCAATTGCAGATCTTTCAATGACAAGAGTAGTAGGAGGAAATCTAGTTAAAGTACTAGCCTGGTATGACAACGAGGTAGGCTATGCTAACGCATTAGTTGAGCATGTTATAGAAAGCGGAAAGCATATATGATTTTCTTTGCATCAGACCAC